>VFKL01000162.1 GCA_009885535.1 Chitinophagaceae bacterium
CTTCCTGTTAATTCCCATAACCAACCTGCTGCAGCTCCTGCTGTTGTAGTAGCAGCTGGCAAGTTTGGTGCTGAATAACGGTATACTCTATTGTTACACTGATTAATAATTAATGGAGTAATGGTGATTGCTGTTGGTGCTGCTGGAACTGCTAAAGCCGTATTTGATAATTTAGCTGCTTTTGATGCACTGTTTCCACAACCTGTTGTGTACAATAATTTTACACTATCTCCTGATGCTGATGCTGCATTGCTGGTATACGTTACCGTTAGTACTCTTGAATTCACATTTCCTGAATCTATCGTTCCTGAGTTATTGTACAAACTTCCTACGAATGACCATACATAACCTATTGCACCCGTTGGTAATGCTGGAGCTGAATAACGATATTTTCTAGCACCACATACATTGGTAGCTAATGGTGTTATTGCTACCGCTGTTGGCACTGCTACTAAGGTTCTTGTTAATACAATTGATTTAGCCAAACTTGTATCACAAGATGATAAGTAGTAAGCACTAACTGTTTGAGGTGTAGCAAATGAGATGTTGTCTGCAAATACAACGGTAATGGTTGTATCATTCAAACGTACTACTGTTGATCCTGCTGGAGCTTCAAAATAATAACCTGTTGCTCCAGAAATCGTGTTTGTTCTAAAAGTATCTTTTACCCCCGTTAAGGCAAAAGCAGATTGTGTAAAGCCACAAATATTGGTGCCCGTTGATGTTAAAACTGTTGGCGTTGGTGGAACAGATTTAACTACCGAAATACTAAATACAGAACCCGAAACACATGAATTTGTTGGCGTTACTGAAACAACACCTGCGGCTTTCATCACCATTGTAACAACACCCGTTCCTTGTCCAGAAAATATTCTATTTCCTGTTCCTGTAACTGCCCAGTTGTATGTTGTACCTACACTTGCAGCTACCGAATAGATTTGAAGCGTATCACATTGATTGATGTTTCTTATTCCTGCAATTGCTGAAACTGCTTGAGGCAATCCGGTTAATGGATTTATGGTAAATGAAACAGCTGTTGAAATGATTCCAGAAGCTGTTTTAGAAGTCAATGAATATGACCCTGGTGTTAATCCGGTGAATACACCATTTGTATTTGAATAATTAACCCCATTTATACTGAAAGTCAATCCTACAGTAGATGAGGTTACATTTACACTTCCAGATGGCAACTGACATGTGGGTTGTGTTACTGAAATTGTAGGCGTTATTGAAGTTTCTTGACCTGTTTTCCAAAAATATAAATTATCCCAATACACGATGGCTGTTCCATTAGGCACCCCAACAAATTTAAATTGTGTAATATTATTCAATGCGACTGTATTAAAATTTGACAACGCAATGTCAAAACTATTCCAGCCAGAGAATGTTGGTGTTAAAGTAACTTTTTGTTCTACCAACGCTGGATCCGTATTCACTAAATAAAAATCAAATGCGGTGCAATTTGTTGTCCAAATATCAATGTGCACTTTTTCCATGGCATTTACATTGATTGCACTTGCCAATTGTATGCCTTGATAATTAAACAGTTCGTATTTTTTTACGTTATTGTTACCAATTAAAACATTCGTTACTAAAGTTGATTGATTCCAATTGGGAAAAAAATCAGTTCCAGCAAGGTTCGTATATGCGTCACTGAAAATGGATAAATAATCTGCGCTATTTCTTGCTGGAGGTTGGCTTGCAGATACCAATGGTGCACTTGGTGCAGGATTTCCTACAACAAAATTTGCCGTTGCTGTACCGGCGCTATAAATTCCAGAAGCTGCTTGATTTACTGTTATTGTTGCATTCCCAACGCCTACTATCGTAATTTGATTACCAGAAATTGTGGCAACTGAAGTATTGCTGCTGGTATATGTAAATGCTCCAGCACTATTGCTTGTTGGCGGAGTAATTGTAAAAGGTACATCTCCCAAAACTTTAGCAGGGATAAAGAAATTAGAGATTATTGGTGCATTTGATGTTTTCCAGAAATAGAGGTTATCAAAATACACAATTGAACTTCCAAAAGGCAAACAATCAAACTTCAACTGATTAACATTGCTGAGGTTTATTAAATTGAAATTACTCAATGCAATATCATAACTATTCCATCCTGAAAATGTAGGTGTTAATGTGACTTTTTGTTGAACTACTGAAGGACTTGTATTGATAAGGTAAAGATTAAACTGCGTGCAATTGGGTGTCCAAATATCGATGTGTAAACTGTTCATTGTTGACACATTTACCGAACCCGATAATTGTATGCCTTGATAATTCAACGATTCCATTTTGCGGGTATTATTTCCCGAAATAACAACATCGGTATTCACTGTTGATTGTCCCCAATTGGGATTTAAATCTATTCCAGCTAAAGCCGTGTACGCATTGCTGTATAACGAAATTACATCCGTAGTATTTCTTGCCGGAGGCACTGGCGCTGCTGTTAAAAGCGAAGGTGTAGTAACGA
Source organism: Chitinophagaceae bacterium (assembly GCA_009885535.1). GTDB lineage: Bacteria > Bacteroidota > Bacteroidia > Chitinophagales > Chitinophagaceae > Ferruginibacter. The sequence goes on from VFKL01000162.1 coordinate 2,471, forward strand.
CTAAATTAGCTGAAATTGAAGCAGAACCATAATTACCAAACGCAGATTGTGTTGCTGTAATAATTGTATTTCCAGCACCCACAAGTGTAATGGTATTTCCACTAATTGTTGCTACTGCTGTATTGCTACTGCTGTAAAAAAATGCACCGCCACTATTGGTTACAGGCGCTGTAATGGCAAATGGAGCGTCTCCCAAAACCTTCGCCGGAACTGAAAAACTGCTTAATGTAGGGGATGGAGACGTTGTCGTATTTTTTGAAAAATAAATATCATCCATATAAAAATCCGCAGTAGTGTTTGGCGCATCACCAGTAAACATAAACGCATATTTCACCGCGCCGTAATCAATATAGTTTCCGGTTGATGGACTGTTAAATGCAGTTAAAGGGATGGTTACTTCATGCCAATTGCCATCTCTGATTAATCCATATTGAACAGATGAATTGGGGAAATTTACCCATGCGTCTCCATCAGATGATTTCAATCCAAATTTAAATTGTCCTTGATAGCTGGTTTTAAATTTAAATTTTAAAGCCCCAGCGGTATGTGTAGACAAATTAATGTACTTATTATCTACCCCCAATCCAAACCAATTACCTGCATTGGCACGAACAGCCCATACATTGTTTCCTTCAAATGGAACGGCACCAGATATATTGGTTAAATTATTCCAATAACTCAATGAAGCGTTTGTACCAATCGTAAGAGAATCTGTTTTTGGTGTTGTTTCTGAAAAAACGCCATAATTTCCTGATGTGCTGTTATCTAATCCAAAGTTGATTTCATCACCTGGATTTTGATAAATTCTTACATAATCAATATACATTTTTGATGGAAAGGTTGCTGTTATATCAGCAGGATTTAAAATACCGGTATAGCCACCACCAACGGCAAGATTAAGAATTAAAAAGTGTGGGTTATGAAATTCGGTTAATCCATTTGCAACAGGATTTGTAATATTTTGCGTGAAGAAAACGACATTATCTAAATACATAGTAATGGATTGAGCCGTCCAAACCATTTTATACACGTGATAATCGTTATTTAAATCCACAGAGGAGTTTATGATACCAACGGCATCCCCTTGTGCTCCGTTGTTGTTGCTCCAATGTGTAGCTCCTGAAACTTGTTTATTAATGAGATTGGCAAAGCGTGCGGATTGAGAACCCATTTCCATGATATCTAATTCGCCGATACTTGGCCAAGATGGACCAATCGTTCCTAATGTCCAAAAGGCAGGCCAAAAGCCATTGGCAAGATTTGGTATTTTTATTCTTGCTTCTACGGTACCGTATTTAAAATGTACACGGCCTTCTGTTTTTATTCTTCCTGAAGTGAACGATCTCGTTCCGTAATTTTCTCTGCGTGCCTCAATGATTAGATTTCCATTTTCAGTGCGGACATTTTCATTACGACTGGTATAATGCATAAGTTCGGCATTGCCCCAACCACAGAGATTTCTTTCACAGCCATCTCCAAAATCGTATGTCCATCTATTGGGATTAATTGTAGCAGAATCAAAGTTGTCTTGCCATACCAATGTTTGTGATTGAACACTATTTACATGTAAAGTACAAAGTGCGATTGCACAGAATAGAATAGCATTTAAAGTCGAATTGAATTTATTTTTGAATTTCATTATTGAATTTTAATAAAAGCAACCGCTCTCATTAAAAGCAAAAATGGGTTGCTGATTAGGCAACCCATTTTCACATAAAAAATAATGACTTATTTTTTCACCACCATTTTCACAGTTTTGATGTCGTTTCCTACCATAATTCTTACGGTATAAACGCCATTTTTCAAATTGCTGTTATTGATGTTAGTGTTGATTGTTCCATTATTATTTTGAGCATTTACTTGAGCTACTACTTTACCCAACATATCAATGATTTGAATAGTTGCAGTAGATTTTGCAGTTACTGAAGTTTTTGCTGAAATTGTAAAGTTTCCGTTGTTTGGATTTGGATATAAAGCTGCTTGGAATTCTGTAGGCAGTTTTACTTCTTTTTCAAAACTTTCTTTACCAGTTGGGCTAACAATATTTATAATGCCAACCATGCTTCCGTGATATTCACAGATGTAATACAATTGGCTTGGAGCGTTTGCAGCAACAACAAATGTCAAAGTGCCGCTTGCAATTCCGTTATTGGTAACACCCACATTATATGCGTTCGCTGTACCAGTAGTTGATGTTGTTTTAATCAAAAAAGGATGACCAGCTGCACTGATATTAAATGTGTAAGTCAACCCTCTTGTAAGCGTCAAAGTTGGATTGCTGCTGGTACCATTAAATATATAGGCACTTGAACCGCTACTTGTTACATTATATTGTATTGTTGGTGTGGCACAAACTTTAACCAAGTTTGATAATTTTTGTGCTTTAATTACACCATTACCACAACCTGATGTGTAACGAACACGGATACTATCTGTTGTAGCTGCTGCATTCGAAGCATATCTGTAACGGATAATTCTTCCACCTGTATTTCCTGAATCCAATGTAAATGTAGAACCTACAGTTCCTGTTGGATTAGACCATAAGTAACCTGTTGCAACGCCCGTAGTTGTTGTTGCAGCTGGCAATGGAGCTGGTGCGATATAACGATATACGCGCGCTCCACATACATCAGATACGGTTTGAATCGTAACAGTTGTTGGTGCTGCTGGTACTGCTAAAACTGTATTAGACAATTTGCTTGCTTTGCGTAAGCTGTTTCCACAAGCTGAAGTGTACAATACTCTAACGCTATCACCTGTAGCCGCAGCTGCATTTGAAGCAAAAGTTGCAATAAACCCTCTAGATGTAAGTGAACCTGAATCAATGGTTGGTGTACCCAATCCTCCAGTGATTGACCATACATAACCTGTTGCTACACCTGCAGTTGTAGATGCAGAAGGCAATACTGGTGCAACGTAGCGATATCTTCTAGCACCACAAACATTGGTTTGAATGGCAGAAATAGTAATCGCTGTTGGAGCAGCTGGTGCTGATATTTTAGCATTTGTCAATTTAGCTGCTTTAGTAATACTATTACCACATGCAGATAAGTATGTTAATTTAATGCTATCACCTGTTGCTGCAGCATTATTTGAAGTAAATGACACTACCATTTTTTGTGATGATTCATCTCCTGAATCTATTGTAGCAAACTCACTCATGCTTCCTGTTAATTCCCATAACCAACCTGTTGCAACTCCGTTTGTGGCAGATGCAGCTGGTAAGCTTGGTGCTGAATAACGATATACTCTATTATTACACTGATTAATAATTAACGGAGTAATGGTGATTGATGCTGGTACTGCTGGAACTGCTAAAGCTGTATTTGATAATTTAGCCGCTTTAGACACACTGTTTCCACAACCTGTAGTGTACAATAATCTTACGCTATCTCCTGCCGCTGATGCTGCGTTGCTGGTGTAAGTTACTGTAAGCACTCTTGAATTTACATTACCTGAATCGATCGTTCCTGAGTTGTTGAACAAACTTCCTTCGAAAGCCCATACATAACTCAATGCACCCGCTGGTAATGCTGGAGCTGAATAACGATATTTTCTTGCATTACATACATTGGTTTGTAATGGAGTAATGGTAACTGCTGTTGGAGCTGCTACTACTGTTCTTGTTAATGCAATTGATTTAGCCAAACTTGTATCACAAGATGATAAATAATAAGCATTAACTGATTGAGGTGTAGCAAATGAAAGGTTGTTTGCAAATACAACCGTAATTGTTGTATCATTCAAACGTACTACAGTTGATCCTGCTGGAGCATCAAAATAGTAACCTGTTACACCTACTGCTTTTCTAACTCTAAATGTATCTTTTACACCTGTTGCAGCTACATAAGTTTGAGTGAACAAACAAACGTTTGTACCTGTAGCTGTAAATGTAGTTGGTGCCGCTGGTTGAACACCAGACACAGATAAAGTTGACGTTGGACCGTAAATTATACCACATTTTGCAGCTTTTACAGTTACGATTCCAGTTGTTTTCATAACCAATACCGCAGAGTTATTACCTTGTCCAGATTTAACTGAATTACCAGTACCTGTAACAGACCAGTTGTACGTGTAACCATCAGTATTTACAACTGAATAAGTTTGTAAAGTATCACACTGACTGATGTTGATGTTTCCAGTAATAGTACCTGGAGCAGTAGGCGTAGTAGAAATAATTGTAGCCATAACTGAATCAGAAACCACATTAGTTGCAGATTTTGATCTGATTTTATATGTACCCACTGCTAAGCCAGTGAAAGATGTTGCGCTACCAAAAGTAACACCATTATCCTTACTGTATTGATATCCATTGATAGGAGATACAATTGAAATACTACCTGTAGCAACTGTACAAGAAGGTTGTGTAACGTTAATTGATGGAGATAATGCAGCTCCTTTGTAGAAATAAATATTATCTACATAGAACGTACGCAAAGCGTTTCCTTCTTCAGCAGTAACGAAAAGCATTTGAGCCAAATGTGCTCTAGAAGCCAATCCTGAGAAATTAGAAGCTGGAATATCTATTGATACCCATCCGCCTTGAGTTGGTGTAAATGTTAATTCAGATTCTGAATCATCACCACCACCATAAGAAGCATTTGCACCAAAATCAACAAATTTGATTCTGAATACATTAGCATCTGGTGTATATACGTCTAAATGGAATGATGTCATTTCAGATGCATCTATTAGAGAAGAAGTAAATTCAATACCAGAGAATAGATGATTGAAATATTTTTTAGTTGCATTGCCTTGAATCTGAATATCAGATTGACTTGTTACATCCCAATCTGTTGACCATGTATCAACAGTAACATTAGTGTAAGAATTGCTGAACAATGATTTAACATCAGCAGCATTTCTTGATGGAGGAACTGGTGCAGCAACAGCAGGAGCGGCGAAATTCACCGTTAAAATTGCTGTTTTAGAACCTGCTAAGAAACCACCACCTGCAGCTTGATTTGCAGTTATTGTAGATGTACCTGCTCCTACAACAATAATAGAATCATTGCTGATCGTTGCTACACTTGTATTGCTACTTGTGTATGTAAATGCAACAGAGCTTGAACTTGTTGGAGCTGTAATTTTAAATTTAGCATCTCCAACTGTTTTTGTTGGAATAGTAAATGAACCATAAGATGGCGCACCTGCTGCTTTCCAGAAATACATATTATCGATATAAACTGTTGGTCCACCAAATGGAGTACTCACCAATTTAAATTGACCTATAGCCGATAAATCTACACCTTGTGTAGAATATTGGGACAAAGCAATATCATAACTCTGCCATCCTGCGAATGGAGGATTAAAAGATACTTTTCTTTCTAAGCCAGTTGCTTGATTAATTAAGTACAAATCAAATGTTTCGCAATCAGCTGTCCAAATATCAAAATGTAATTTCTCCATACCAGATGCATCAATTAAGCTAGCAAATTGAACACCATGGTAATTTAAGTTAGGATATTTGTGTGTTAAGTTTCCTGCTATTGTAGTATCTTCTGCTACCGCATTTTGATACCACCAAGGGAACCAATCCGTTCCTGCAAGATTAGAGTAAGCACCACTAAATAATGAAATTACATCAGTAGCTACTCTTGTTGGAGGATTTGGCGCAGCTGTTAAAGGTGCTGTTGGACCAGTTACTACTAAATTAGCCGTTGCGCTACCAGAACCATAAGCTCCAGCTGCTGCTTGGGTAGCAGAAATCACAGATGTACCAGCACCAACTACAGTAACGGTTGTACCACTTATAGTTGCTACGTTTGTATTGCTACTTGTAAATGTGAAAGCACCAGCACTATTACTAGTTGGCGCTGTTAAACTAAATGAAGCTGCACCAACAGTTTTAGCTGGTACAGTAAATGAACCAAATGTTGGAGCTTGATTTGCTCTCCAGAAATAAATATTATCCATATAAACCGTTCCACCTTCAGCAACAAAAATCATTTGACCTATATTACCTCTTGTAACCAATCCAGTAAAATCAGACATATTAATATCATAACTTACCCAAGTTGATTGAGCAGGTGTATAACCCAATTCGTGCTCAACATCATCACCACCGCCAAAAACACCATTTGGACCTAAATCAACAAACTTAACTTTAAACACGCTTGCATCTGGAGTCCAAATATCAATATGGAATTTCTCCATATTGGTTGCATTGATGGGACTAGAAATAAATTCGATACCAGCAAATACTAAATTACTGTACAACATAGTTGTATTTCCAGCAATCGAAACATCAACCGGCTCTACTGTATTGTCCCATGAAGTAGACCATGTATCAACTGTTACATTTGAATAGGCATTACTAAATAAAGAAACCACATTACCAGCTGATCTGGTTGGAGGTGTTGGAGCAGCTGTTGCAGGTGGGGGAGAAGTAACTACTAAAGAAGCAGAAATTGTTCCTGAACCATAAGCACCTGCTGCAGCCTGAGTTGCAGTAATGTTTGTAGTTCCTATACCAACTAAAGTAATGGTACTTCCACTAACTGTAGCTACAGCCGTATTTGAACTGGTATAAGTAAACGCACCAGCACTGTTAGAGGTAGGTGCTGTAATAGAAAACGCAGCATCTCCTAAAACTTTTGCAGGAATGCTAAAGCTTGATAAAGTAGGTGTGTTTGATGCCTTCCAAAAATAAATATTATCTAAATAAACGTTACTAGAACCAAATGGAGTACCAACCAATTTAATTTGGCCAACATTGGTTAAAGAAATATTGGTATAGTTTGATAAAGCAATATCAAAACTATTCCAACCACTTGAAGTTGGGTTAACAGTAAAACCCTGTTCACCAATTCCTTCGTTAATTAATACCACTTCAAAAGCTGTACAATTGCTTGTCCAGATGTCTAAGTGTAAATTTTGCATGTTGGCCACATTTACTGCACCAAAAATGTCTACCCCTTGGTAGTTTAAGCTTGAGTAATTTTTTACAGCATTACCCGCAATCGTTGTATCAAGGATCTGAGTTGATTGTCCCCAATTCGGGTACCAATCCGTTCCTTCATAATCAGTGTATGCCCCGCTGAAAAGCGACAACACATCTGACGAGCTCCTCGTTGGAGGAGTGGTTGGCGCAGTCGTTGGTTGCGCAAACGCCTTAATAAGCATCATGGAAAACATGAGCATTAAGCAGATTTGTTTTTTCATTTTTTGTTTTTTTAATGAATAAATAAAAGTTTTGGCAAGTTTTCAGTAATTTGAGGCGGGATTATTTGATAATATTTAATGCTATAAAAATATGTTCATCTACAACAATAAAAATTTTAATGCCCACATCAATACTACATCTATAACATTTTATATGGTATTTTATACTTGTTTTCACTACATCATTACTACATCAAAAAAAAATGTAGACTTTCATCAATTGAAATTTATAAAAATCATAAACAAAATTTTGGTATGTATTTTACTTCCATTTTCAGTTTTTTGCCAAAATACAATCGGTTTCCCTGATGTAATAAATTACAATAAGAAATTGTATAACGGCGGTTTACAAAACTGGGATGTAAAGCAAAGCCCAAATGGAATACTCTTTTTTGCAAACAATGAAGGACTAATGAGCTTTGATGGAAAATACTGGAAAGTTAATCCCTTACCCAATAAAACAATTGTACGATCAATTGAATTTGGAAATGACAATAAAATTTATGTTGGCGGTCAAGACGAAATTGGATATTTTACGCCAGATTATAAAGGAAACCTTACTTATCATTCCTTGGTTCCGCTAATCGCTCAAAAAGACCGACGATTTGGCGATGTTTGGGACATTATTTTCAAAAATGGAGACGTTTTTTTTAGGGGAATAAGTCAAATTATCAAAATAACCAACAATTCTTCCATCATATATAAAGCTCATTCTGAATGGTCTTTTATGGGAATGTGCAATGGAAATATGTATGCCCAAGATTCAAAAAATGGATTAATGCAATTTAAGGATAATGCATGGATGCTGATTGAAACCAACAATTCCCTTCCAAATAACGACCCAATCTCTTCCATTTTCGTCATGCAGAAAAGTAAAATATTGATTACTACACTAAAAAATGGTTTTTTTAACCTCAATAAAAATGTAATTACGCCCATAAAATCGGCCAATTTAAGTGAAATAGTAAACAAAAGAATTTTTTGTGCCATTCCTATTTCAGAGGATTGGATGGCTTTAGGAACAAATAACGATGGCGTGTATATCGTAAACTCAAATGGAGAACTCATTCAGAAGTTTTCTAAAAATGAAGGTTTACAAAACAATAATGTGCTAAGCATCGCTTTGGACAATCAAAAAAACATTTGGCTTGGACTAAACAATGGCGTTGATTTTATTAATTATGATAGTCCAATTAAACAACTCAACCCCAATAATCAAAAAGGATCTGGTTATACTGCCGCTATTTATAAAAACGATTTATTTATAGGGACGTCAAATGGACTTTATCGTGCACCACTTCAATCGGTTAAAGATTTAAGTTTTAGCAAAGGCGATTTTAATTTCGTCAACAATACCGCTGGTCAAAATTGGACATTATCGGAAATCAATGACAAATTATTGCTTGGACATCATGAAGGCGCCTTTCAAATTAATGAAGGAAATGCAACGCAAATTTCAAACGAACCAGGATTTTGGAATTTCACCCCTGTTTCTAATGTATTTCCAACGGCTCGTTGCATCGCTGGAAGTTATAACGGAATACGATTTTTTAATTATAATAATAATACTTTTTCTGAAGGGGATAAAATTCCTGATTTCAATGAATCATCAAGATATGTTGTTATTGATAAGTCTGAAAACTATTGGATTTCACATCCTTATCATGGTGTGTTTAAAATTCAAACCAATCGACAAAGTAGTTTTTCAACAAAACAATACACAGAAAAAAATGGACTTCCACTTTTATTAGACAACCAAGTGTATAAAATAAAAAATGAACTTTTAATTGCCACACCAAAAGGGATTTACAAATACAACCCACAAAAAGATATTTTTGAAGTAGATGCATTTTACAAAAACATTTTAGGCAACCAAAGTGTACGTTACCTAAAAGAAGACAATGAAGGAAATGTATGGTTTATACATGAAAAACAACTCGGTGTAATTGATTTTACAACTACAAAGCCTTCCATAATTTACATCCCCGAATTGAACAACAAAATGCTGAGTGGGTTTGAGTTTATTTATCCTGTCAACAAAAACAACATTTTTTTGGGTGGTGAAATTGGGTTTTTTCATATCAATTACGAAAAATACAAACAAAGAAAAACAGCTTTATTGGTAAAATTAAGTGCTGTGAAAATTTTCAATTTAAAAGATAGCTTATTATTTGGAGGAAATTATGCCGGAAAAACGTTTAATGAAACTCAGCAAAAAGCAGATATTCCGCACATTAATTATAAATGGAATAGCATTCACTTTGAATATTCAACTTCAATTTATGGACAGGAATCCAATTTAGAATATGCGTATAAATTAAGTGGGCAGGATAAAGATTGGTCGGAATGGACAAGCAAATCGGAAAAAGACTACACCAATTTATCTCCAGGAAATTATACGTTTGAACTAAAAGCTAGAAATAATTTGGGCAATGAATCAAAAATTGTTTCCTATCAATTTGAAATTGTTGCACCATGGTACAGAAGTTATTTCGCCTATTTTGTATATGCGATTTTGATTGCTTTTGGATTAAGTTATGTTTATGCTAAACAAAGAAAGAAACTAATTATTCAAAAGCAAAAGCATGATGAAGAACAAAAACGTTTGAGTTATTTACATCAACTTGAAATTGATCAAGCATCAACCGAATTGATCAATTTAAGAAATGAGAAGCTTCAAAGTGAGATTGATTTTAAAAATTCGGAGTTAGCCACTTCTGCTATGCATTTGGTGCAAAAAGGAGAAATTCTGGCAAAGATAAAATCCGAATTAACGCAATTGATGAAATCGATTGATGAACCTGCAAAAGTTTCTGAAATTAAAAAAATAATCAAAGTAGTAAGCGAAGATGAAAAAGTGGATAAAGATTGGGAACATTTTGCCCAACATTTCGATAAAGTACATAGTGATTTCATGGTTATTCTAAAAGAAAAGCATGATAATATTACGCCTAACGAATTAAAACTGTGCACCTATTTACGCATGAATTTATCTACAAAAGAAATTGCTCAGCTGTTAAACATTACCGTTAGAGGGATTGAAATTAGCAGATACCGACTGAGAAAAAAACTTGGCATTAAAACAGAAGTTACGCTATTTGATTATTTGATGAGTATAAAGGGAGGGTAAGAGGTTTGGGAGGTTTTGGAGGTTTGTGAGGTTTGTGAGGTTTGTGAGGTTTAGGAGGTTTAAAAGGTTCAATGAGTTCAATACGTTCAAAAGGTTGGAAGTGTTTTTCATAAATTGACTTCTTGGAGCCTTAGAGACAACGTTACCATGGTTTAGTGTCTCAATGCCATACTGCATTAAATCATTCTATGATAATATCAAAACTTCGATCAACCGTTAAACTTTTAAACTGTTAAACGCGCGAAGCGAATTAAACGTATTTCTTTCTTTGCGTCTTTGCTCCTTTGCGAGCTTTGCGCGAAACAAAAAAACTTCGTGCCTTTGCGCCTTCGTGTCAAAAAAATGCTGCAAGCATTTCATCTTCGCGAGCTTTGTGTGAGACAAGAGATAGGTTTCAGTGGTTCAATACGTTGGCGATTTCGAAAAGCTGGAGCTCCATTTCCTTATTCAATATTTTTAGTTTCTTATTCCTTATTTCCTTGCGTCTTTGCTCCTTTGCGAGCTTTGCGCGAAACAAAAAAACTTCGTGCCTTTGCGCCTTCGTGTCAAAAAAAAATATTCTTACATTTTCACTTAACCCACATTGCAGCATTTCGCCTTTTCAAGTAAAAATTTGCATTTTTTAAAAAATAAATTATCGTCTTTTTCAATAGTGGGGTACACACAAATTTATTTCATTGA
>VFKL01000023.1 GCA_009885535.1 Chitinophagaceae bacterium
AATAATGCCATCTAACAAAGGGTTGATGTTATCGATTTGAGTCAATGAACTATTGAACCAACCATTTTTTCCCGAACCATAGAAAGTTGGGAAATCCAATTGCTCTTCAGAAGCATCTAAATTGAAAAACAATTCAAATACTGCATCGTGTACTTCATCCGGACGGCAATTTGGTTTATCTACTTTATTTATTACTACGATTGTTCTTAAACCCAAAGCCAATGCTTTTTGTAACACGAAACGGGTTTGAGGCATTGGTCCTTCGAAAGCATCTACCAATAACAAAACACCATCCGCCATTTTCAACACCCTTTCTACTTCACCGCCAAAATCCGAGTGACCAGGGGTATCAATTACGTTAATTTTAAAATCTTTATACGTTACAGATACGTTTTTACTAAAAATGGTAATGCCTCTTTCTCTTTCAAGATCATTACTATCCATAATCAACTCACCAGTTTCCTGATTTTCTCTAAACACTTTAGTTGCGTGTAAAATTTTGTCCACCAATGTTGTTTTACCGTGATCTACGTGGGCAATAATTGCGATGTTGCGAATATTCATTGTTTAATTTTTGTTGCTTTTTTTCAAAGCATTTTATTTTTGACGTGCGAAAGTAAAGGTTTAAAGTGGGTTGGCAAGGACTTAAGTGTGATTAGTTTATTAATTCTCGGTTTTTTATCCGCTTTTTGCTGTTTCCACCAATTAATTAAGCGATAATTTTAGGTTTGCTATACATTTGTGGAGAATTCAAAAATGAAAAATGAAGAATTCAAAAGTAAAAATTCAAAATTCAAAAATGGAGAATCAATAATTTGAATCATCTGGGACTGTACGTTTTTTCACTTTTTACTTTTTACTTAAATTCATACTTTTTACTTTTTACTTAATTAACACAAAATGAAACTAGTTACCTACTTAAAAGATAATCAAGAACAATTGGCGATGTTGGTGGATGGAATGTTGTATGACTTGAACAGCTTGCACTCAGAGCTTCCCAATAACATGGCTACATTTTTAAACCATTGGGATGATTTTTATCCTTTGGCGTTGAATGCCGAAAAGCATTTAAAAGAAGGTGTTTTAGCAAAACAATCGAATACCGCTTTTAACTCAACAAATATTTTAGCCCCTGTGCCCAATCCCACCAGTTGTAGAGATGGGTATGCATTCAGACAACACGTAGCTGCTGCTAGAAGAAATCGTAAAGTGGATATGATTCCAGAATTTGATCAGTATCCTATTTTTTATTTTACCAACCACAATAGCATTCAAGGACCAGGCGATATTGTATGTATGCCCGATCATTTTGAAAAACTGGATTTTGAATTGGAAGCTGCCATTGTAATCAACAAAAAAGGCAGAAACATTCCGGCAAATCAAGCGGATCAATATATTGGCGGATTGATGATTATGAACGATATGAGTGCGCGTCGCTTACAAATGGAAGAAATGCTGCTGAATTTAGGACCTGCCAAAGGAAAAGATTTTTCAACGGTGATTGGACCGATGTTGGTTACTTTAGATGAGTTGACTGCATTTGAAATTCCTTGTAAAGAAAATCATGCGGGCAAAGCGTGGAATTTAAAAATGACTTGCAAAGTAAACGGCATTCAAGTAAGTGAAGGAAATTTGGGGGATATGGATTGGACCTTTGCCGAAATTATAGAACGTTGCAGTTATGGGGTAAACCTACACCCCGGCGATGTGATCGGAAGTGGAACTGTGGGAACCGGTTGCTTTTTAGAATTGAATGGCACTGAAAAACTGAACGATACCAATTATACCGAACAATGGCTTCAAGCTGGCGATGTGGTGGAAATGGCGATTGATGGCTTGGGTTTACTTTCAAATACCATTGTAAAAGATGAAAGTGAGTTTTCTATTTTGAAGTTGAAGAAATAATGAAGTGAAAAGTGAAAATTTAAAAGTGAAAAAAGTGGAATTGATGATTTGACTTTTTAAGCTTTTTTGCTTGGTTTCTTTGTTGATTTGGTAAGGTTTTGAATAACCTTCCATTGTTCTTTTATAGTTGCCTTGAGGTCGATAATTTCATCTTTAAGTTTTTGAATTTCATCTTTGTTATACTCCGTAGTCGGGTTTAGGTCGCGGAGCACATGTGCATTTTCAAAGTTAAAATTTTCGATTGTAGCCGAATCAATTTTGAGTGCTGTTGCAATTTCTTGCAGTGTATATTTATTTATATTCCCCGAAGTTTCTAAATGTGAAATAAGGGATCTTGTTTTGCCAATTGCTTTTGCCAAATCTTCTTGGCTCATTCCATGTAAAACCCTGATTTTTTTTAGCTTCTCCCCAAGATGTTCCTTTTTGAATTTCATTTTTGCAATAGACAAAAAAATATATTGTCATAATGTGAATAATTTGGCATAATGACAATTTGTGTATAATATTGCTAACATTACATTTTAAAATCATGAAAAAATTAAAACATGAAAAAAAATCTTTTTGCTTTACTCCTTTTGGTTGGAGTGGTATTGACATCTTGTTCAAAAGAAACTCCAACAGTTATTGAAACTGGAACGATTAGATATAACAATAATAGTACAGGTGGCAATAGATATGAATTGTTTTTAGATGGGGGAAGTTTGGGTTTATTAGATGCGAATAGTTTCTATGATGAAACCGATATTCCAGTAGGTAGTCATATAGTAAAAGCAGTTCAATTTGAAGGATATATTTTGGCCCCTACGATAGTTGAAAATACTGTTGTTGTTACTAATGGAGTCACTTTACAATTTGATTTTCCATAGTTTTTAATTATTTACTCAGGATAAATTTTCATTAATGAAATCAACTTTTCTAATATTTTTTATGTGTGTTATTCTATTTTCTTGTTCATCAGAAAACGGAAAAACATTGGATAATTCGGAACCATTAGTAGATACAAAAAGAATAGAAGATTCAATCAGAGAAGATGTAGAAAAGCAAACAAAAGAGAAATATGAGAAAATAGCAGCTATGAAAAAGGAATTAGAATCCCTTGAACAGGAATATAATTTCGTGGATCAGAATCTTATTGAATATAATGCTAGAATGGAGGTTGAAAAAACAAAATTAGATGACGCAAAAAAAGGTTTGTGGTATGAATCAGTTGAAGAAAAAGAAAGAAAGATTATGAAACAAGCTCTAGCGTTTGCCAGTCTTAAAAAAGAAATCAAATTCTATGAAAATGAATTGAGTACGTCGTTATCAAAGATTAACAATCTTAGACGAAAGCTAGATTTGCCTCGATTTGATACAAATGTTTATGTCGAATTACCAGCACAATAAAATGATTTTAATACTTACAAAAAAATCAATGAAAAATAAAATGCCCATGTTTAAAACCATGGGCATTTTTTATTTCTCAATTAACCTAAAAATAATCTCCTGTTTTCCTCGATTTTTAATTTTTTTCAAGAAAACCCTCTGAAACTCAATGTAGGCTTAATTTAGTTTTTTATTTTGTGTGACCCAGTGCGGAAATCAGGAGATGAAAATTTTGTTTTGAAAATTACTTGCGTATTATTTTTTTGAGGTGGTTTATTGATTGGAAACTTTGCTTATTTGCAATATTGCAATATTACGTGTACTCAACTCACATAGCCAAATATTTTCACTAAAGTTTATTCATGAAAATCTACTCACTTTGAGATTCGCTTTTGATGTTTATTTGATTCGTTATAATAAGGTTTATCTGGTTAACTCGTTACACTGGTTTAATGATTTTAGACTGATTGATATTTTACCCTGTTTTCCGCGATTTTTATTTTTTTTAAGAAAATTCTCTGAAACTCAATGTAGGAGTAATTTAGTTTTTTATTTTGGGTGCCCCAGTGCGGAAAACAGGAAAAAATTTCAATGAAAAATAAAATGCGCACCGAAAAAGTGGGCATTTTATATTTCTTAATCAACCAGAAAATAATCTTTCAATTTACGGCTTAATCCTCCCTTTTCCAGATTGATTTCCCGAACCTGAAGACTGACTTTTTTGAGGTTTTACATTATCACTTGAGCTTTCTCTTGAAGGTCTTGTATTATTCTGTTTTATATTTTCATTCGATTTTTCCCTAGATGGTTTTGTGTTATTCTGTTTTATATTTTCATTCGAATTATCTCGCGAGGGTTTTGTGTTTTTAGGCTTATCATCATTATCAACATTCACTTTTGAAGGTCTTTTATTTAATGGTTTTTCTGCTTTTTGATTGTTGTTTTGAATCTTTTTTTCAAGTGATTTATTTGGGGGAACTTTACGAATGGTAGATTTTGGATTTTCAATTTTAATCTTTGGTTTACCTTCTTCTAATGCCCTGCCTTTATTTGGACTAATTGCTTTGTCTTTAACATATTCCATTTTACCTGCTGATTTTTCATTTGGGCGGGTATATGTTCTTCTATAATTTCCAGATCTTATTACCACAATTACCGAATTAGATACCATTCTTCTGCCATAATACCTATTTCGCGCAACCGGATTTCTATAATTATTACAGTAGCGATAATTGCCATAATAATAATTATATCTGTAGGAATGATATCCATAATAACGATGCCAATACCAAGGTTCCCATGGTGTCCAATAATCTGGATAATAATACCAACGCCATGGTGATGTCCAAATCATATAATTGGGTGCATACATGTAACGCACTACTGGCCAAGAAGCCGTTTCATAGGTGGTGTAATTATTGATTATAGTCGTATTGCCATTTGCGTCTGTGGTTTTTTTTGTGGATTGTTTTACAAAACCAGTATTTGGCGTTTCATTTACATCTGCAGATGCCGTGTAATTGGGTTCTAAAATATAATCTTTACCATAAAGCGCTTCATCACCAATAAGCTGAATTTGTACACCCCCTTTATCATTTTTATCTACAATAAAAAAGGCTACATCTTGATTTTCTTTGTCGTTTATGGATACTTGTAAAACAATGTTATGCGTGTTGCCATCTACATGATCCATCACCCGGATGTAATCTATTTTGTCATCGTTGTTTAAATCGAGATTATTGATTTTTTCCGTTGAAGCATTTAGCTTTCTTTCAAATCCTTCAAGGGTTTCAGATGATTGAAACAACTCCATCACCGCATATAAATTAAGGTTATCACCAGGTAATCCAAGCGAATCTGGTTGTTGTTTGTTTTGTGCAAAAACATTTGAAATAAATAAAGAACAAAATAGTGGCAAAAAAATGCGTGATAATTTTTTCATGGTTGGAAAGTTTTAAAATTTATTAAAGCTTTATCTAGACTGCTTAAATTTCATTTAGATTAAAACTGAAATTAAAAATAAAGAAACTAAAAATTATGATGTAGGTTGGATTGTTTGATAACATTAACATTTAGTGAGGAAGTAAAAAGTAAAAAAAGTAGAATCGACAATTAAAAATTTTGAATTTTATAAAAATCAAGAAAGAAATAGTGAAGCCTAAGATGAATAATCATAATTTTAAAGATCACGAATTCGTTACTTTTAATTTTTCACTTTTTACTTTTTACTTTATTTATCTTGCCTAAAAATTTATCTATGCGCATCATATCTTATAATGTCAATGGCATTAGGGCAGCCATAAAAAAAGGGTTTTACGAATGGCTAAAAACGAATCCAGCGGATATCATTTGCCTGCAAGAAACCAAAGCCACCGAAGCCGATGTGGATATTAAAGAACTTGAAGCGCTTGGTTTTGAGCATCATTGGTTTAGTGCCAATAAGAAAGGATACAGTGGTGTGGCCATTTTTTCAAAGATTAAACCAACAGCAGTAAAAAAAGGAAATGGTTTTGAAATGAGTGATTTTGAAGGTAGGGTTATTGAAATGCAATTTGGAGACATCAAATTAATCAATGCATATTTTCCATCGGGTACATCTGGCGATGAACGTCAAACCTATAAATATCAATGGCTTGATGAGATATTTGATTATGTTGGAGAAGTAAAAAAAACGAACCCAAAAATAATTTTGTGCGGCGATTATAATATTGCACATGAAGCCATTGACATTCACGATCCAAAAGGCAATAAAAACACAACTGGATTTTTGCCAGAAGAGCGTGAATGGATGACCAAATTTTTAGCGGCTGGTTGGGTAGATACCTTTCGCGTTTTTCATGAAGAGCCACACCGCTATTCTTGGTGGAGTCAGCGTTTTCCAAGCGTTCGTTTAAATAATAAAGGTTGGCGCATCGATTACATCACCGTTACAGAAGCGCTAAGAAATGATTTAATTGATGCGGAAATTTTTCCGGATGTAAAACATAGCGACCATTGTCCTATTTATGTAGAATTAAAACACTAAACTTATTTACCCATGTTTATTTATAATGTAACCATAAAAGTAAAATCAGAAATTCATGAAGAATGGTTGGATTGGCTCAAAGAAATTCATATCCCCGAAGTATTGGAAACGGGTTGTTTTTATGAAGCCACCATTATGCAGTTGCTTGAAATTGATGACACCGAAGGACCAACATTTGCGGTTCAATATATTGCAGAAAGTAAAGCGGCTTACAACCAATATATGGAAAAATATGCAGCCGAACTTCGTCAGAAATCATATGATAAATGGGGCGATGCATTCATTGCCTTTCGATCATTAATGCAAAAATTGTAATAATTTAAGTTTGATAAATAATTTTTTTTACAAAGATATTTTTTTTATTCCGGCCGGAATCTAGTTATATCAAGGGTATAACTATATTTATTCGCTGGAAACTCAATAGAATCAAGGGTTTCATCAAATATACCTGGAATAAATATTAAATTATTTTTTCTTTATATAAATTGAATGCCTCTCTATTGTTGGCTTTTGAAGAAATTGTAGAAAAAAATAATTTTGTTCGATGTAAAAACCTTTTATATTTGTTCTTCTTAAAACTTCAAACAAACAATTATGAACAAAGCAGAATTAATCGCAAAAATTGCTGATGACGCTGGCATCACAAAAACACAGGCAAACGCTACTATTGATTCATTTGTAGCTGCTGTAACAAAAACTTTAAAAAGTGGAAACAAAGTAACTCTAGTTGGTTTTGGAACTTTCTCTGTTACAAAAAGAGCTGCTCGTAACGGACGTAACCCACAAACTGGTGCTGTGATTAAAATCAAAGCAAAAAAGGTTGCAAAGTTTAAAGCAGGAAAAACTTTATCTGCTAAAATCTAATTGAAAACTTACTTAAGCAAGGCGCTTTTGCGTCTTGCTTTTTTATTCTAATCAATCACTTAAATATACATTAACATGGGACGCGGAGACATCAGAACAAAAAAAGGAAAAACATTTGCGGGAAGTTTTGGTAAAGCCAGACCTGCAAAATCTGCAGCAACTGTAAAAGCAGCAGCAGCAAAAAAAGCAGCTGAAACTAAAGCATAGTTTTATTTCAATTTTACATTGATAAGTTGATCGGATCTTTTCCTTTCAGCTTATCAATTACTATGGAGCCAATCGGCTTGTTCTCCACTCATTATTTCCATCTTTACCGTACACAATTCTATCGTGCAAACGGCTTGATCTACCTTGCCAAAATTCGATTAATTCAGGTTTTACAATATATCCTCCCCAATGCGGTGGTCGATTGATTTCCTTTTTTTCAAATTCGGTTTGATAGTTTTGAAAATTGGTTTCTAAAATTTCTCGTGAAGGGATCACTGTGCTTTGTGGTGACGCCCAAGCGCCGATCCTGCTCGTTTCTGGCCTTGAATTAAAATAAGCATCACTTGTAGCATCCGACACTCTTTCTACCGTTCCCTCAATCCTTACTTGCCTTTCCAACTCTTTCCAAAAGAACACCAGCGCTACGTTTTTATTGGTCAACATGTCATTCCCTTTTTTACTGTTGTAATTTGTAAAAAAAACGAAACCATTTTCATCAAAATCTTTTAGTAAAACGATTCTTGCAGATGGTTTATGATTGGCATCAACCGTGGCTAATGTCATTGCATTTACTTCATCAATTTGACTTTCAATGGCTTGATTCCACCAGGATGAAAATTGATCAATGGGATTTTTTTGTATGTCTTTTTCTAATAAAGATTGCAACTGATAATCTCTTCTAATATCGGCAATTGAACTCATGATTTTAAATATTTATTTTACTCGTAATTTTTTATTTATTTTCAGATGCAGTGTCATCTTGCGTTTCATCGCTGTTATCTATTTGAATAGGCTGACGATTTCTTAATTCTTCAAGTTCTTCTTTTAAAAATTGATTATCAAGATTTGCAATATCTAACGCGCTTTCCAACGCGGTATTTTTCTTTTGCAAATCGGAAATTTCGTGGTATAACTCAACAGCTTCTCTTAATTCGCGCATTTGTTTATTGATTTCGATTGCGTTGCTTTCCAACTTTTTTTGTAATTGATAAAAAGATGATTCGGCCTCAATAGATTGAAGCATTTCGTCTTCCATTGAAGCTTCTCTTTTTAAAAACCCAACTTCTTTTTGCTGATGATTCCCAATGATATTTTGCAAGTGTTCAAAGGCAATCAATTGACTATCTAATTTACTTTGAAGTTCGGCAAACTTGATTACACTGGCTTTCATTTCCATCAACTCTTCTTCCCTAAGTTGAATCATATATTCTAAATCCTGCAGTTGGAGTGCATAGGAATTATCCTCGGAGATTAAATCATCATTATTTTCAACATCAGACATAGTCAATATATTAAACTATAAATTTAATGCTTTCGAAGGATCCCAAAATTTGTTTTTGAAATCAACTACCGTATCATCTTTAACCACTATACCATCTTTTTCCAAAAGCTGTTGCATGCGCTCAGGCGTATCAAAATGATGTTTACCAGTTAGCATCCCGTTTCTATTTACCACCCTTTGTGCCGGAATATTTAATGTGGACTGATGTGCTGCATTCATCGCCCAACCTACCATTCTAGCGCTCATTTTGGTGCCGAGATAGTTGGCAATTGCACCATAAGAAGTAACCCGTCCTTTTGGAATTTGAAGCGCAACGGCGAATACATCATCGAAAAAGGTATACTTTTTTTCCTCGGATTTTGCTGAAGTATTTTTCAACTTTTTCATGAAATAAAATTTAATTCAAAAGTCAAAATAGTTTCATTTCAATTATGGCTTTACCTTCTAGAATGAATACGCTTTTTTACTTATTCCCGCATTTATAATTTCTTCATTACCTGTAACAACAACTCCGACTTTTTGGGCTCGGGTACAGCTTCATAATTATACGGACAATGTTTACACCCATTACCACAACAAAAACCTTTATCGAGATGGTATTTTTCGGTAAGCACAATGTAACCGGCTTCATTGTAATAAAAATCAATGCCTTCAATGAGCTGGTTTTTCATTTGTTCTTTATTTTATTACAATTTACCCTTCTGATTGTTCGGTTTCTTTTAATAATTGTTGGACCGAATAGTATTTATGTGATTTCTATTTGTTCTAGAATCAATGCAGTCAATATTTTTACATCACTATTTATCGTACCATTCATATAACGTTCATAAATGTCTTTATTATCAGGCGGATTTAAATTTAATGTAATGCCTTTTTCTAATGCTAATAATCTTAAAAACTCTCTTTGGGTCCTTCCATTTCCTTCTCTAAAAGGATGTAAATAATTTACATTATCTAAGATTTCAGCTAATTTATGAGCTAACTCTTTTTTATTTGTTTGTAGGATGGATCTATATTCTGTAATAAGTGTGTCAATAAATTGATAAGCAACATAAAAGCGTTCCCCATTAAAAAAAGGCTTTCCGTTTTTGCTAATATTTACTGTTCTAACTTTTCCTGCCCATTCATAAACGTCTTGAAACAAATAATGATGAATTACAAGCAATGAATTAGCGTCTTTGATAGTGATTGGATTTTCAAATAACTCCTCAATTCTTTTTGTAACTTTCAAACTCTCATAAGCTAAAAGTACTTTTTCATCTTCTATTTTACCCAAATTATGAAGCACTCCCTTGGCGTTCGTGTATTTGAAATCTGGATCAACATATTGGTAGTTATTTTCCATAAATGATAAATAACTTGGTCAAAAAATCTGATTCAGAAACTATTCCAACTTTCCAATCAACATATAACTGTATTAGCTCTTGAGTTGGTTCAAAACCTTCAAACATATTGGTACCTAAAGCATTTGCAGTACTTTCCAATGCATTAAGATTTGCAAACTTTACGCCCATTATCGTTAGGTTTTTTCGATCTATGTCTATTGCTTTATACATTTTATTCCAAGTTTAATTATTAACTAGTTTGTATTTTACTGCATCGATTTATTTCAATCTTCAATAAATTTATTACAATTTACCCTTCTGATTGTTCGGTTTCTTTTAATAATTGTTGAAGAACTTCATCATGATTTGGAATAATTTCTGGTAATTGAAATTTAAGATAAAATATTTTTTTACTGCCCGCAATATCTAAATTTTCGTAATGGGTTTTTAATTTCAAACGCTCGTCAACAACAGCTTGTGCATACACATCATCGCAAGATTCGAGTA
>VFKL01000031.1 GCA_009885535.1 Chitinophagaceae bacterium
ATAGTAAATTGGAAGAACCAATGACCACACATGCTGATCATTACAACAATAATTTTGCTTACAGTGTTGATGCCTATTCAAAAGGACAGGTTTTTATGGAGCAGCTTGGTTATATCATTGGTGAAAAAAAGAGAGACGAGGTTTTGCTCGAATATTATAACACTTGGAAATTTAAACATCCTAATGCTACTGATTTTATTCGTATTGCTGAGAAAGTAAGCGGTTTGCAATTGGATTGGTATAAAGAATATTGGGTGAGCACTACAAAAACCATTGATTATGCCATTGACAGTTTGTGGGAAGAAAATGGCGCGACAAAAATTAGAATTAAAAGAATCGGACAAATGCCTATGCCTATTGATTTGAAATTAACTTTTAAAGACGGAACTTCTGAAATGCATTTGGTCCCTTTGAATTTAATGTACGGTTCTAAATCAGCAGAAAATATCAATCAACCTAACATTATAGAAGATGCGTGGAAATGGACACACCCAACCTACACCGTTAGTATCAATAAAAAGCTTACAACTTTAACTAAGGCGGAGGTTGATCCAACTAAGCGAATGGCTGATGTAGAAAGAAAAAATAATTTAATTGAGTTGAGTTGGTAAAGTAAAAGGTTTGTTTTTATTTAAATTAATATCATAAAAATAAAATGGCATTAAGCTGGAACGAAATAAAAGATAGGGCCTTAAATTTTTCCAAAGAATGGGCGGATACTTCAAACGAAGAAGCAGATGCGAAGCCATTTTTAGATGCATTTTTTGATGTTTTTGGAATTGCCAGAAAAAAGATTGGAACTTTTGAACATCGGGTTAAAAAACTTTCAGATGCTGATGGCTACATAGATTTATTGTGGAAAGGAACTATTTTAGTTGAGATGAAAAGTAAGGGCAAAAATCTTGAAAAGGCCTACCAGCAAGCCATTGAATATACACACGGACTAAAACAACATGATTTACCCAAATACATTCTTGTTTCTGATTTTGAAAACTTTAAGCTTTATGACCTGGAAAGCCCCCTTCCAGCCTCCCCCGAAGGAGGAGGAGTTATAGAATTTAAGCTTAACGATTTTGTAAATAATGTTCAGCATTTCGGTTATATTTTAGGCTATCAAAAAAAAGTGTACAAAGAACAAGACCCTGCAAATATTAAAGCTGCAGAGTTAATGGGTAAACTACACGATAGATTAGAAGAAATTGGTTACTTAGGTCACCCATTAGAAGTTTACCTGGTTCGTGTTCTGTTTTGTTTGTTTGCTGAGGACACAACTATTTTCAACAAGCAACAATTTCAAGAATTTCTAGAACAGCGAACAGCCGAAGATGGAAGTGATCTTGCATCAAAACTGCAAGAATTATTTCAAGTTTTAAATACGGCAAAAGAAAATCGGTTTAAAAATTTAGACGAGCAACTTGCCGACTTTCCTTATGTAAACGGAAAGCTTTTTGAAGAAATTTTACCTACTGCAAGTTTCGATACAAAAATGCGGCAAGCTTTATTAGACTGCTGTTATATTGATTGGAGTAAAATATCACCTGCAATATTTGGTTCCATGTTTCAAAGCGTAATGAACCCCAAAGAACGCAGAAACTTAGGCGCACATTACACCAGCGAAACCAATATTTTAAAATTGATTAAGCCGCTTTTCTTAGACGAGTTATGGAATGAGTTTGAAAGCATTAAAGACAATAAAAATAAACTTCCTGAATTTCATAAAAAATTAAGCACACTTAAATTTCTTGATCCCGCTTGTGGTTGCGGTAACTTCCTTGTAATTACTTACCGTGAATTGCGTTTGCTTGAATTGGAAATTTTAAGGGCTACACACAAAAGCGGACAACAAGTATTGGATGTAAACAGTATTATTTTGTTGGATGTTGATATGATGTGTGGCATTGAATACGAAGAGTTTCCTGCACGAATTGCCGAAGTTGCCATGTGGTTGATTGATCATCAAATGAATATGCAAATAAGCAATGAGTTTGGGCAATATTTTGTGCGTTTGCCATTGAAGAAGTCTGCAAAAATTGTTCATGATAATGCATTACAAAAGGATTGGGAAGATGTTGTTACTAAAAATGAGCTTTCTTATATAATTGGTAATCCACCTTTTATTGGTCATCAATTAAGAAATGAACAACAAATTAAAGATTTGGAATTGGTTTTCAATGATAATAAACGATCAGGTCGATTAGATTATGTTACTGCTTGGTATTTGAAAGCAGCACAATACATACATGGAACAAAAATTAAAGTAGCATTTGTTTCAACAAATTCCATTGTGCAGGGCGAACAAACTAGTATTCTGTGGGGGCAAATGTTTAAACAATTGAATGTAAAAATTCATTTTGCGCATAAAACTTTTAATTGGAGTAATGAAGCCAAAGGAAATGCAGCTGTTCATTGCGTAATTATTGGTTTCGCAAATTTTGACATTTCAATAAAACGACTATTCGCATATGAAGAGTTAAATGGTGAACCACACGAAATAATTGTTAAAAATATATCACCTTATTTAACGGAGGGAAAAGAAATTTTAATAGAATCAAGAAGTAATGCTATTCATTCCTTCCCTGAAATGGCAAAAGGAAGTCAGCCAACAGATGGTGGTAATTTAATTTTAACAAAAGCAGATAAAGATGAATTGATTTCAAAAAATCAAAAACTTGAAGGTTATATAAAAAATTATTTAGGAGCTTACGATTTACTAAATAATAATGAAAGATATTGCCTTTGGTTTGCTGATATAGTACCAGAATTACTTCGTGAATTTCTTAAAATAGACTTTCTAAAACAAAGAATAGAAAATGTAAAAAAAATGCGACTTGCAAGTCCTACACCAAGTGTTAAAAAAGACGCTGAACGTCCATTTTTGTTCACTCAAATTAGACAACCAAAAGAATGTTATTTAGTCGTTCCAGAAACATCTTCATCTAATAGAAAATATATACCAATTGCATATTTAAATAAAAATGTAATTGCTAGTAATTCACTACAAATAATAAATAGCTCGTCACTTTATTTATTTGGTGTTTTACAATCTAAACAACATAATTCTTGGATAGTAAATATTTCAGGTCGTCTAAAAAATGACATCAGATATACACCAAACGTTTATCATACTTATCCTTTTCCAGAAAATCCAAATGAAAAGCAAATAAAAGCCATAGAAGAAAAAGCGCAAAATGTATTAGATGCAAGATTGCAATTTCCCAATAGTTCATTAGCCGATCTTTATGATCCATTGACAATGCCTCCATCTTTGATAAAAGCGCATAACGAGCTAGACAAAGCAGTGGACTTGGCTTATAGGCAACAACCATTTACAAGCGAGGCCAAACGAATGGAATTCTTGTTTGAATTGTATGAAAAATATACAGCCGATCTTTTTACAAAAGAAAAAGTGAAGAAATCAAAAAAGACGATTTAATTTAAATTCACCCATTACTTAAACGGCTGATACAATAAATACTTGTCTTTAAAATGCGGCTCTGGAAATATCTTATCGATGCTCCACACAAATGGTTTGCAGGTGCTTTCTTGTATTTCTTGAGTTAGATCTCCACCCTTCAAACAAATCAAACCATTGGGTGCATTTTCGTTTGTAGTGGGATGTTTTTTCATCAAGGGTTTACTCCATCTCCACAAATCTTTCAAAGGTGCAACCGCTCTTGATATTACCGCTTCAAATTTGCGGTCATTGATGTCTTCAGCGCGTGTATGTTTTACCGTTATGTTGGTTAGTCCTACGGCTTCTGCAATTTCACGTACTACATTTAATTTCTTATTGATGCTATCTACCAAATAAAAATTCGTTTCTGGGAAAAAAATTGCCAAAGGAATGCCTGGAAAACCGCCGCCACAACCAAGGTCCATAATGGTGGTGTTTTTTTGAAATTCAAATGTGGTGGCAATCGTTAATGAATGCAATACATGATGCAAATAAAAGTTGTCGATATCTTTCCGACTAATCACATTTATTTTTTCATTCCATTCAATATAAAGTGGTTTCAATAAACTCAATTGACGTGTTTGCTCTGGTGTAAAATCAGCAAAGTATTTTTCAATTATTTCCATGCTGGACTTGGTTTTTTAAATAATGATGTAGCAAAAATTAAGTAGTAAAAAAACATCCAAATATCAAAAAAAGGAATCAATGGGATAAGGTCTTTTTCGTTTAGTTTAATCAATGTTTTGCCGTAGATTAAAAATTGGATCACTAATCTACATCCGAAAATAATCAACGATAATTTCCAATTGAAAAATATACAAGCTGCAATTAAACTTGGATAAAATAAAAATTGGGAAAGCGAAAACATCCCTAATAAAAATTGGTGTGATTTTTTGTAGTATTTACTTGTTGTATAATGTCTTTTTTTCTGTGCAATCCATTTTTTCCAACTAGTTGCGGGTTTGCTTAAGGTAAACGCGTCTGGATCAATATTGATTTTTGTGTTTTTTGAATTTGCTGCCATGTTTACAAACAAATCATCATCACCACCAGGAATATTATTGTGTGCAGAAAAACCTTTGTGCTGATAAAACAACTTTTTCTTGTAGCTTAAATTTCTGCCAACACCCATGTAAGGCAAACCCCACAAGGCATAGCTTAAATATTGAATGGCAGTATGAAATGTTTCCCACCTGATAAGTTTGTTTAAAAAAGACTTTTGTTTGTGATAAGGACTGTAACCCAATACGATTTCTGTTTGATCGTCAAAACAAGATTGCATAGATTGAATCCAGTTTTCACTAGCTGGGACACAGTCTGCATCAGTAAGCAAAACGATTTCATGTTTGGCAGATTTTAACCCAATTGCAAGCGGGAATTTTTTGCCGGGTATCATTTTTGCTTCCTGTGTTAGCTCAATATTATTTAATTGCTTAAATGTTTTTTGTAACTCTTCTAATACGTATTTGCTATCATCATAAGAATTGTCGTTTACTACAATGATTTCGTGTGTTGTATTGTATTGCTGAACCAAGATGCCGGGAAGGTTTTGTGCAATATTGCCTGCTTCATCTCTGGCGCAAATTATTACGCTAACCGGATGGGTTTGGGTATTGGCTTTGGGTTTCTGCTTATACAAGGCCAATCTACCAAAAAAGAAAAGCAAATAAAACAATTGAATGAAACTAATCACGCAAAAAAATATAAAAATGATCAGCTGCCAGTGGGAAAGTAAATTATTCATCATCATCATTGCAAAAATATGCTTTACATTGATTAATGTTGCTTTCGTTAAAAAGCATTTTTAAAATTTTATCTTCGCACAAAAATAACATCAATGGCTGATTTGAAATTCACGGTTGAACAAAAAGATTTGCAATCAAATGCTCGAGCTGGTAATATCATTACGGATCATGGCGAAATTCAAACGCCCATTTTTATGCCGGTTGGTACCGTTGGAAGCGTAAAAGCGGTTTCTCAACAACAATTAAAAACTGATTTAGGTGCGCAAATTATTTTGGGGAATACCTATCATTTATACCTTCGACCAGGATTAGAAACGCTGGAATCTGCAGGTGGATTGCATAAATTTAATGGTTGGGATAGGCCGATATTAACAGATAGTGGCGGGTTTCAAGTGTTTTCATTGGCAAAAAGTAGAAAAATTACAGAAGAAGGGGTGGTATTTCAATCGCATATTGATGGCAGTAAGCATTTGTTTACTCCCGAAAATGTAATGGATACACAGCGTATAATAGGTGGCGATATTATAATGGCTTTTGATGAATGTCCGCCGGGCGGAAGTGAATACGGGTATGCAAAAAAATCCATGGAACTTACGCATCGTTGGCTGGATCGATGTTTTAATCGATTTAATGAAACGCAGGATAGATATGGATATACGCAAAATTTATTTCCCATTGTTCAGGGTGGGGTTCATCATGATTTACGTAAATTTTCTTGCGAATACATCAGTAGTAAAAATGCCAATGGAAATGCCATTGGCGGTTTAAGCGTTGGCGAACCTATTGATAAAATGTATGAGATTTGTGCGCTTTGTTGTGATCATTTGCCACAAGAAAAACCGCGTTATTTAATGGGCGTAGGTACGCCATGGAATATTTTAGAATGCATTGAAATGGGCGTAGATATGTTTGATTGTGTAATGCCAACCCGTAATGGAAGGAATGCGATGTTGTTTACGGCAAATGGAATCATTAACATCGACAATAAAAAATGGGAAAGAGATTTCTCTCCGATTGACGAAACCATTGGTTGTGATATGAGTGCCTATTATTCAAAAGCTTATTTAAAACATTTATTAAAAGCAAAAGAGTTTCTGGGTTTAACCATAGCCAGCGTGCATAATTTGGCATTTTATTTATGGTTGGTAAAAGAAGCTCGAAATCGAATAATAGCAGGGGATTTTGTAAGTTGGAAAAACGAAATGGTGTTGAGAATGCAGCAAAAATTATAGAGAATTTTTGTTTGTAAATAAATCAAATCGCAATCAAATCATTAAAATTAATATCTTCATTCTTCAAAAAATAAAAAAGCAAAATGAAAACAATCCGTCTTTTTTTAGTGCAACTTTTATTTGCATTTCCATTTACAAGTTTTGGTCAAACAACGCCAATACAAGATGCGTCGATACCTAAGGATGCACAGGTGGATGTAACGATTACCGATTTTAAAGATGTTCCATTACCCCATGAAATCATGATGTTTCGAAGTAAGAAATATGATAAAGAATATTCAGCTTTAACTAATGATAGCGGCAAATTTTCAACGCGCTTGCCTGCAGGCGATGTGTATAATATTTTTATTTTGGGATTTAAAGATTCTGCAAGTATAGACTCTCTGGTAATTCCCGGTTTACAAGGGAAGCAATATTATAAAAATCCTTTTGTAGTAACATATCAATTTCAGCCATCAAAAAGTTTTGTATTGGAGAATTGTAATTTCGATAATGGGAAAGCTACTTTACAAGAATCGGCATTTCCAGTATTGGACGAATTGGTTGCTTACATGAAAAGAAAAGAGGACGATAGGATTGAGTTAGGTGGCCATACAGATAATGTAGGAAGTGCTGCAAGCAATATTAAATTGTCGGCAGATAGAGCCAACACCGTAAAAGCATATCTTGTTGCAAGTGGGATAAATGAAACAAGAATTGTAACAAAAGGATATGGAAGTTCAAAACCAATTTCAGAAAATAAAACAGCGGATGGAAGAGCCGAAAACAGAAGGACGGAAGTGACTATTTTGGAATAATTAAATTAATTAACTTAGCAAAAAAGAGGCAGCTTTAATATGGCTGCCTTTTTTTATGCTTTTTTTCTTTCGATTAATATGTCGCTCCCATGGAGCTAATACTATTTCGCTCCTACGGAGCTATTACTATTTCGCTCCGATGGAGCTTTTTTAGTGCCGTTTCGATGGAGCTACTGCTATTTCGAATAGTTTGGGTAATTAAATCAATTTGCAGCTCCGTAGGAGCAAAATATCAATAGAAGAGTTCAAATGTAGATTATTTAAGCTCCGTAGGTGCGATATAGTGCTAGCTCCGTAGGTGCGATATAGTGCTAGCTCCGTGGGAGCGACATAGAAATTTGTGCTTTATTTTTTTTGATATCAATTTATGATGAACACAAAAAAAGGCAGCCATATTTCAGGTTGCCTCTTTTTTATTTCTAAATTTTTTTTTATTGAATGCTAGAACTCATCAATAAATCAGTAGTATTTGTATTAATTACTTCTGCTCCATTAAGCGAAGCAACAAGGTTGAAATCGCTTTTGATTAAACCATATTTAGGTGCGTAATAATTATAAATGTTAGAAGTTGTGTTTACGGATAACCCAAATACAGGGTCAATAGTAATATCAGTTTTTATTTTTACAACATCTGTATATGTTTTGCCATTTACGACCAAGCTTGTACCTTTTTCAACCACGGAATAATTCATACGAATGGTAAGCATTAATCCTGGAATTGGGGAGTTGGGTACTGGAACTGAAAAGCTTTGATTCCAACCTGTGTTTGCAACTGCGGCATCATTTAAGTAATGCAAATCAATTGGATCTAAACCTGCAGCCAAAGTTGAAAATTGATAATAATCATTTCCGGTGTTGTTGTAAAAAGCGTCGGTGGTACCATTAGCGTCGGTGTTATTAAAAATGTGGTACACTTTGTTACTAATTGTAGTATCTCTGCTCGAAGAAGTACGCGTGTAGGTACTAACTGACGAATTGGAGTTGTCTGTGGTTTGATAATTCCAAGATGTTCCAGGGGTGGTGGTTATGAATTTTGAAATCCCTGGAGTAACTGTTTCATCTTTTTTGCAAGAAGTGGCCATTGAGGCAATAAAAAGGGCCGAAATAATAATTTTTTTCATTTTTTTTTGATTTAGTTTGTAATATTAGTAAAAAATATTTACTTGTTAAATAATTTCTCTTATCTTTGCGCTCCAAATTTTATGGCGAAGCAAGCATTAATTAAACAAGACGGATCGATAATCGAAGCATTGAGTAACGCAATGTTTAAGGTGAAATTAGAAAATGGCCATGAGATATTGGCTACGATTTCTGGTAAAATGCGTATGCATTATATCCGAATTTTACCAGGCGATAAAGTAGGGGTGGAGATGAGTCCTTATGATTTAACCAGAGGACGAATAATTTTCAGATACAAGTAAACAATGCTGTTTGCAGCAATTATAAACAGATAAAAACTAAAAAAAATGAAGGTAAGAGCTTCAATTAAAAAACGCAGCGTAGATTGCAAAATTGTGAGAAGGAAAGGAATTTTGTATGTAATCAACAAAAAAAATCCACGCTTTAAGCAAAAGCAAGGATAATTAAACAACATTGTAAAATCAAAAAAGTATACAATATATGGCTCGTATTGCCGGTATAGATTTACCAAAAAATAAAAGAGGAGAAATCGGACTTACTTACATCTATGGTATTGGCCGAACTACTGCAAAGTACATTTTAACCAAATCAAACATTGATTTGAATAAAAAAGTAAATCAGTGGAATGACGATGAGCAAACTGCAATTCGTAATGTAATTAATAGCGAGTTCAAAACTGAAGGTGCCCTTCGTAGTGAAACTCAGATGAACATTAAGCGTTTGCTTGATATCGCTTGTTATCGTGGTTTACGTCATCGTAAAGGATTGCCTTTACGTGGACAAAGAACACGTACCAACAGTCGTACCAGAAAAGGTAAGCGTAAAACTGTTGCAGGTAAGAAAAAAGTAACTAAGTAAGGGTTTAATAATTTAAACCTCTAATTAGTATTTTAAATTATTCCCAATTTGTAACATTTATTTTTGTTGCTGTTGTTATAAAATAAAAAAAGTTAAGTGTTTAAATTTTTTTTTATCTACAACCTAGATAAAATATTGAATTCTAAATAAAGATATTAACGACTTATTACCGAACAAGCGCTGGATAGCTTTATAAGTCAGCAGGAGGGTTTGTTCAATTCTGAGCAATCAGAAATATTTTAAGATCACCTAATTTAAAAAAAGTCATGGCAAAAGGACAAAACCAAAAAGGCCAAAGCGCAAAAGCAGCGGCGAAAAAAAGAATTGTAAAAGTTGAAAGTTATGGAGATGCTCATATCTCAGCTACATTCAATAACATCATTATCAGTTTAACCAACAAAAATGGTCAAGTTATCTCTTGGTCATCAGCTGGTAAAATGGGCTTTAGAGGTAGTAAGAAAAATACGCCTTATGCAGCTCAAATGGCTGGCGCTGATGCGGCTAAAACTGCTATTGATGCAGGTTTAAAGCGTGTTGATGTTTTTGTTAAAGGACCGGGAAGTGGTCGTGAAGGCGCTATCAGATCTCTATCTCAAAGTGGATTGGAAGTATCTATGATTAAAGATATCACGCCAATGCCACACAACGGATGTCGTCCTCCAAAGAAAAGAAGAGTATAGTCAATTTATTTAAAAACGGGTACATCATTTATTTTAAAAGACCTTTTAATGATGTACCGACACTAAAAGGTCAATAAAACAACTATGGCACGCTACACAGGCCCCAAAACGAAAATCTCCAGAAGATTTGGAGAACCCATCACTGGCAATGGCAAGTGGTTAACTAAAAACAGTAATCCTCCAGGACAACATGGCGCTAACAAAAAGCGTAAAACGCTTAGCGAATATGGTGTTCAGTTAAAAGAGAAGCAAAAAGCAAAATACACTTATGGTTTGTTGGAAAAACAATTCCGTAAAACTTTTGAAGAAGCTGCTCGTAGAAAAGGAGTAACGGGTGAAAACTTAATTAAATTATTAGAAGCTCGTTTAGACAATACTGTTTTTAGATTAGGTATCGCACCAAGTCGTCAAGCAGCACGTCAAATGGTAAGTCATAAGCACATCACTGTAAACGGAGATGTATTAAATATTCCTTCATATAATTGTGTTCCTGGTGATGTAATTGGATTGAAAAACAAAAGTGCAGCAAACACAATCATTACAGGGAATTTAAAAGGAAAAAATCCTAAATTTAGCTGGTTAGATTGGAGCGAAGCTGAAATGAAAGGTACATTTATTGCTTACCCTGAAAGAGAAAGCATACCTGAAAACATCAAAGAGCAACTTATCGTTGAACTTTACAGTAAGTAATCTGAATGTTTTCACATTCGCCAAACTCGAAAATCAACCGGTAATACCGGATATTTTAAAAACAATTAAACAACATACAAAATGGGAATATTTAATTTTGTTAAACCAGACAAAATTGTTCTGCAAAAAGCTAACGATTTCGAAGCACAATTTGAATTTCGTCCATTAGAACCTGGATACGGTGTTACAATCGGAAATGCTTTACGTAGGGTTTTATTAAATTCATTGGAAGGGTATGCGATTACAGGAATCAATATCGTTGGTGCTGACCATGAGTTTGCAACTTTAAAAGGAATTACTGAAGACGTTACAGAAATCATTTTGAATTTAAAGCAAGTTCGTTTGAAATGTAAATTAGAAAATGATGTTACTTCTGAAAAAGTTACATTGTCTATAAAAAACAAAACAGAATTTACTGCAGGAATGATTGCGGAAGCTTCACCTACTTTTGAAGTGATGAATCCAGAATTATTGATTTGTACATTAGATAGTAATGCTAAATTGGATATTGAAATTTCTATCGGAAGAGGAAGAGGTTATGTTCCAGCAGAAGAGCATAAAGAAAAATCATCTCATTTCGGATATATTCCTGTTGATGCGATTTATACACCAATCAAGAATGTAAAATATTTGATTGAAAACACAAGGGTAGAACAACGTACTGATTTTGAAAAGTTAATCATGGAAGTGATTACTGATGGTACTATTCATCCAGAAGAGGCTGTAAAACAAGCGAGTCAAATTCTTATACAACATTTGATGATCATTACTGATGAAAACATCACTTTCGATTCCAAAGAAGATAAGAAAGAAGATATGGTTGATGAGCATACTTTGCAATTACGTAAAATGCTTAAAACGCCACTTGAAGATTTAGATCTTTCTGTTCGTGCGTTCAACTGCTTAAAAGCGGCTAAAATCAATTCATTAAGTGAGTTAGTACAATACGAACAAGAAGATTTAATGAAATTCAGAAACTTTGGCCAAAAATCTTTAAGTGAAATCGATCAGGTTTTACATGAAAGAGGGTTAAGCTTCGGAATGGATTTAAGCAAATTGAAATTAGACGACGAGTCGTAATATCAATCTTTGATTGTTGAAATTTAACTCAATAAAAATTAAATAATTTAATTCACAAGCCTTGTAATTCCTGACACGGTACAGGGTAAAAAATAAAAAGTCATGCGCCACGGTAATAAAAATAATAATTTAAGTAGAACAGCTTCACATAGAAAAGCGTTATTAATGAATTTAGGTTGTCAGTTGATTACGTACAAGCGTATTACAACTACACTAGCAAAAGCTAAAACTTTACGTACCTATATTGAGCCACTTATTACCAAAACAAAAGCTACAGAAAGTAAAGAGTCGATTATGCACAATCATAGAATTGTGTTTAGTTACCTAAACGATAAAGCAGCTGTAAAAGAACTTTTTACTGTAGTTGCACCAAAAGTAGCAGATCGTCCAGGAGGATATACACGTATTATCAAATTGGGTGCTCGTATTGGTGATAACGCAGAAATGGCTATGATTGAATTGGTTGATTTCAATGAAATTTATGGCAATTCAATTTCAGAAGCTGGTGAAACAGTTAAGAAAACACGTCGTGCGGGTAAGAAAAAAGTAGCAGGTACAACAGAAGAAACAACTGAATCAACAGAAGTTTCAACTGAAGCAACAGCTGAAAATACTACTGAAACCACAAGTGATGATGCTGAAACTGAAACAACAGAAGCATAATAAATCAGTATTAAAAATATTGCCCCGAAATTTTCGGGGCTTTTTTTTGATTATTTTTTTTACTTTAAAAT
>VFKL01000059.1 GCA_009885535.1 Chitinophagaceae bacterium
ATGACATGCCATGCTCTCAGACCCCGGGGAATTCACACTCTATTGCCCTATAACATATCGTGTGATGTTGTTTTCCAGCTTTTGAACACTGTCAACATTCCCATCTCTGAAGTTTACGGGGCTCAATCACTTCTGCCTTTCGGCTTACGGCCTATCATCTCCCTGCCTACGCTTAGTCTGTCCTGTTACCAGCAACCTACTCAAGACTTGGTACTCAACGCGATGGGTCATCGCTTTTGAGGCAGAACTTTCATCTGCTAGCGTGATATTCTTATTGTACAATTAGCGCTTCGTGGCGCACTGCGTTTTTTTTCAGAAGAAATATCTTTGTTCTTTTTGTCGTTATCTGTTTGTTTGCGAATATCTGGTTTTCCTTGCTCGCCTTTCAAGCGATTAATTTCATCTCGTAAACGCTGATTTTCCGCGCGCAGTTCATTGTTTTCAGATACCAATAATTCAATTACATTAAGTAATTTTTTGACCACGCCCCTAAGATCAGTGGCTGAATCGATCTCTTCGTTCAGATTCTCTAAAATATCTTTGATGTTTACTTTATCCATAATTCCTATGCCTTTCGAACTACGCATATAATAACATAGCTTTTTTAAGGCGTTTTTGGGCTTCTGTATTGCCGTATAAGGAATTTAAAAAATCAAGGCTGCGTGGATTATGTGTAAGCGTAAATTAAACCCCACCTTGTAAAAAACCTGCCAGAGATAAAAATAAGCTTTTTGATAAAATTATCGAGGAGCAAAAAAGTGGCAGAGTTATCATTGAAATCAAAGTTTGAATATCGGCAGAAAATCATAGACTTATGGAAAACCAGCAATTTAAGACAAGAAGATTTTTGTCTTAAGAAAGGCATCAGTTTGAATAATTTCAAATATTGGCAAAAACAGCTAAGGAAACAAAAAAGGTTACCAAAGAAAAGGCATTCTGTTTTTGTGCCGATTCAGGTAATTCCTGATGTTTGTGGTTCTGTGCAAAAAGAAAGTACATTTATATTGCATTGTTGCAATGGCCGCTGGCTGGAGATACCACAAGGATTTAATGAAATAGAGCTATATCGATTGTTGAGGTGTGCTGATGCTTAACTTATCGAATACGCCAGTATTGTTGTATGTTTTGCCGGTAGACATGCGCAAATCAATAGATGGATTGAGCGCGTTGGTTTCAGGCGAATTAAAATTAAACCCAACGGACAATTATTTGTTTGTGTTTCGGAATAAGGCATCAAATAAAATAAAAATATTATATTGGGAGCGCAATGGATTCTGGTTGTTTTATAAGCGCCTCGAGAAATCACGTTTTTGTTTTCCAGGCTCAGGTGAGCGATGGGATTTAAGTATAACGCAATTAAGGTGGTTGTTAGATGGCTTGGATATCGGCAAATTAAAAGAACAAACGGCTTTAAAATATAAGAGTTTTTATTAAATAATTTATTATTTTTGTTCAAATAGTTATAGGTAAAAATGCGCATATATGTTAGTATATGCGCATGAAAACTCTTGATGAAACATTAAAGAATATCCCGCCTGAAATTGCAATGATGCTTCATGAGTTGCAAACAAAATTATCTTCTCACGAACAAGTAATCCTGGATAAAAATTTACTGATTGATTCCCAAGAGAAGATCATCGATGCCAAAGAAAAATTAATTGAATCATTGGAATATCGCTTAAATTTGGCATTGCAGGCTAGATATATGGCGAGAACAGAAAAGCCAAGTCTGGAATTTAAGCAGCCTGATTTGTTTGATGAAGCGCAGCCAACAACTGAATCAGCGCAACAGGAAATAGAAGAAGCAGAAATAGAGATCAGTGTTGCATCCTATCAGCGCAAGAAACGAGGCCGTCGAGCCTTACCGGCACATCTGCTGCGCATTCAACACATCCATGATTTTAGTGAAGCAGAAAAAATCTGCAATTGCTGCGGCAAAGAACTTATCAAGATAGGCGAAGAAAAAAGCGAACAGTTGGAGATTATTCCTGCAAAGATGCAGGTGATAGAAAACATACGTTTTAAATACGCCTGCAATCATTGTGAAGAAACAATCAAGACAGCGCCGTTGCCGTTACAGGTCATTCCCAAAAGCATAGCCACCCCTGGATTATTGGCGCATGTATTGGTGAGCAAATATTGTGACCACCTGCCGCTATATCGTCAGGAAAGCATATTGAAGCGCATAGGCGTAGATATTCCGCGCATGACCTTATGCCATTGGGTCATGGCTTGTGCAGAATTATTGTCACCGCTTGTAAAATTAATGAGGAAACATATCATTGATTACGATGTATCGCACGCAGATGAGACGCCTGTTCAGGTACTCAAAGAAGAAGGCAGAACTGCGCAACAGAAATCGTACATGTGGCTATATGTTGGGGGCTCTCCTCAAAAGCGAAGCCTTGTGTATGAATATCAACCCACAAGAAGCGGAAAAGCCGCGGAAGACTTCCTGAAAGGCTTTAAAGGCTATTTACATGTCGACGGCTATAGCGGCTATGATCGATTATTTATGTCCAATAATATTATTGCCGTAGGCTGTATGGCACATGCCAGAAGAAAATTTTATCAGCTGGCTAAAATCAACAAAAAAGACGGATTGGCTATTTGGGCAGTAAACCATATAGCCAAACTCTATCTGATTGAAGCGCAGTCAAAAATTCACTGTTTTACGCCAGAAGCAATCAAAGCAGTCAGGCAGGAAAAATCAAAAATATTGCTCGATGAATTTAAAATATGGTTAGATGAACATATCGGCAAAGTCCCGCCGCAAAGTCCTCTCGCCAAAGCGATAAGCTACACTTTAAATCAGTGGTCACATCTTATACGTTATATCGATGATGGGCGCTTAGAAATTGATAACAACCGTGCTGAACGAGCGATCAAGCCTTTCGCTGTAGGCCGAAAAAATTGGCTCTTTATGGGTAACGCAAATGGCGCTCAGGCATCTGCCATTATTTTTAGTCTGGTTGAAACCTGTAAAGCGCACGATATAGAACCTTATGCTTACTTCAAGTATGTATTATCAGTCATTCGATTATGCAAAACTGATGAAGAATTTGAAAAACTATTGCCATTCAATTGCGACAGAGAATTATTTGATGAGCAGTGGAAGCTTAAAAATGCTCAGCGTCAATTGAATCTTTAAAATCCATCAGATTCAAACTGAAAAAATCAAGGTGGGGTTAAATTTACGCTTACAAGTGTTGTATTGGCGTTTTTATAGGCTTTAACCAAAGAATAAATATCACCTTTATTCCAAGCAGCAACCTGTTGTTGCATAACACTTTGAATTTCGCCCGCGGGATTACTCGGAATAGGCAATGCTAATGCGGGTATAGATAAAGATAATAATAAAAACAATATTACCCTCATCATCACTCCGCCATGCTGGGAATTAACAATTCTCGGGAGCCA
>VFKL01000139.1 GCA_009885535.1 Chitinophagaceae bacterium
ACATCACAAACATCACAAACATCACAAACATCAAAAACCTCTCAAACCTCTCAAACCTCTCAAACCTCTCAAACCTCAAAAACCTCACAAACATCACAAACCTCTAAATAATGGCCACCACCCCAAAAAACACCCTCAAACTCAAATTCGATTCAGCTCGAAACCTTGACCCCGCTCCGGAAAGTGCTGCTATTGCAAAGATTGCAGATCGTTATGAGTTATTCATAAATGGGAAATTTGAAAAGCCAAATTCAAAAAAATATTTCGATACTATAAATCCGGCCACGGAGGAAAAGCTTTCTTCAATAGCATTGGCAAATAAGGCAGATGTTGACAAAGCGGTTGTAGCAGCAAGAAATGCCTACGATAAAGTATGGAAGAAATTACCCGCAAAAGAAAGGGCAAAATATATTTTTCGTATTGCCAGAATTATTCAAGAGAAGGCTAGGGAATTGGCGGTTATTGAAACATTAGATGGCGGAAAGCCAATTAAAGAGAGTCGTGATTTTGATATTCCTGCAGCTGCTAATCATTTTTTTTATAACGCGGGATGGGCAGATAAATTAGAGTATGCCTTTCCAAATAGAAATCCCAAGCCACTGGGTGTAGCTGGACAAATCATCCCTTGGAATTTTCCATTGTTGATGGCAGCTTGGAAAATTGCACCAGCATTAGCCACAGGGAATACGGTTGTTTTAAAACCAGCAGAAAATACATCTTTAACGGCTTTGAGATTAGCCGAGATTTTTCAAGAAGCCGATTTGCCTCCAGGTGTGGTGAACATCATAACAGGCGCAGGAAATACCGGTGCTGAATTGGTGAATCATCCAGGCATAAACAAAATTGCTTTTACCGGTTCTACAGAAGTGGGAAAAATTATTCAAAAATCTATTGCTGGAACCAATAAAAAAGCCACACTCGAATTGGGTGGAAAAGCAGCAAACATCATATTTGAAGATGCGCCTATTGATCAAGCTGTAGAAGGAATCATAAATGGTATTTTCTTCAATCAAGGTCATGTATGTTGCGCTGGATCTAGATTGTTTGTGCAGGAATCGGTGTATAAATTGGTTTTGCAAAAATTAAAAGACAGAATCGAAACACTTATCGTTGGTGATCCAATGGATAAAAATACCGATATAGGTGCCATTAATTCCAAACAACAATTAGACATCATTAATAATTATTTGAAAATTGGTCAGCAAGAAGGTTCTGAAATTTTTCAATCTTCATGTGTCTTGCCTAAAAAAGGATTTTATTGTAAGCCAACTATTTTCACAAACGTGGCACAATCACATCGCATTGCACAAGAAGAAATTTTCGGTCCGGTATTAGCCATTCAAACATTCAGAACCATCGATGAAGCCATTGAAAAAGCCAACAACACTGCTTTTGGATTATCTGCTGGCGTATGGACAGATAAAGGGTCTAAAATATTCAACATGACCTCCAAATTAAGAGCCGGTGTAATTTGGGCAAATACCTATAACAAATTTGATCCTACTTCACCATTCGGTGGCTACAAGGAAAGTGGTTTTGGAAGAGAAGGCGGATTGCATGGATTGGGCGGGTACGTAGAACTTTAATGTTTGTTGTTTATGGTTTATGGTTCAAACACCAAACGCCAAACACCAAACGCCAAACAAAAAACAAAAAATATGCCAACTAGATTATTCGTTTTAAAAACATATAAAATCTACATCAACGGACAATTCCCAAGAACAGAATCAGGGAGAACCTATGAAGTAAAAAATGCAAAAGGAGAGGTAGCTGCGAATGCATGCTTAAGTTCTCGAAAAGATTTTAGAGATGCGGAAGTTGCTGCTAGAACTGCATTTGGTGGCTGGAGTACAAGAGCTGCTTTTAATCGCGGACAAATTTTGTATAGAATTGCAGAAATGTTGGAAGGTAGAAAACAGCAGTTTGTGGAAGAACTGATGCTTCAAGGGTCTAAAAAATTGCAAGCAGAGAATGAAGTGGAATTGGCAATTGATCGATTGATTTATTATAGCGGTTGGTGCGATAAATATCAACAAATATTTAGCAGCGTTAATCCAGTAGCATCTTCGCATTTTAATTTCTCTGTATTAGAACCAATGGGTGTGGTGTCAATTATTGCGCCACAAACAAATGCATTAATAGGATTGGTTTCTCTGATGGCGCCTGTTATCGCTGGTGGAAATACTTGTGTGATCTTAGCTTCCGAAACAAAACCATTGTCTGCAGTAACTTTTGCTGAAGTGCTCAACAGTTCAGATTTACCTGGAGGTGTTGTTAATATTTTAACCGGAAATATTTCGGAGTTATTGCCTCATTTTTCAAATCACATGGATGTAAATGCGGCATGCTATGCAGAAGATAATGCAAG
The DNA here is from genome assembly GCA_009885535.1 of Chitinophagaceae bacterium. Classification (GTDB taxonomy): domain Bacteria; phylum Bacteroidota; class Bacteroidia; order Chitinophagales; family Chitinophagaceae; genus Ferruginibacter. Next base: position 2,369 of record VFKL01000139.1, read on the forward strand.
CGATATTAAATTGATTCAGGAAAATGCTGCGTTGAATGTGAAAAGAACGTCTTTTTATAAAAATAAAAATTGGATGAGTGAAGAAGCGCAATCGCCTTATTTCATCAACGATTTTCAAGAGGTGAAAACGACCTGGCATCCAATAGAAAATATTGGCGGATCTAAATCTGGGTATTGATTTTACCAATTGAAAAAAATCATCCCCACTCCACAAATTAATATTGTCAATCCAGCAATGGTATGCATGTTTTTTTCCAATGTTTTTGTATTGTTGAATGCGATTCCTTTTAATCCAATACTTACCATTATTATCATGGTTGTTATGGTGAAAAACGTGTAGGTTAAAATCAATATAGCCATTCCCGAAAATGAATGTTTGAGTGCAGGTGCAAACAATAACGGAATCATCGGTTCGCATGGGCCTAGCAAAAAAATGATAAACATTACCCAAGGCGTTACACTGTGTTTTTGAATTGGTTTGTTGATGCTTCCATGTTGATGCTCAAATACAACCATGTTCCCTTCTGCGTCCGTTTCGAAATGTTTGTGCGACTTATTTTTTAAAGAATTTAATATTCCCCAAATCATATACCCCAACCCGAAAACGATAAATGCCCATCCAGCTAATCCACCTCTAATATTTTCGATTTTAAAGATTCGTTCAAGATTCCATCCCAAACTGGCGCCACATAATCCCAATAAAACCGAACTCCCAACATGGCCTAATCCACATAAAATAGTCCAGCGGATTGTTTTACGCCAATTCCAATTTCTTGATTTTGACAATGCAATGAACGGTATATAATGATCGGGGCCAAATAAGGTATGCAGTAAAGAAATGCCTATTGCTGATACAATTAATATTATTAGCGGATCTCCCATTTAATTAATTGCATTTTCTTTTGGTGAAACCGATTGGATAAATGTTGAAATCGAATTCAATAATCTAAATAATTGCTCTGCCTTAAACCCTAGAATCCTTACTATGACTGCGTTTTGTGGTGCAGCACTTATGCCAAATCTGATGTCTTTTTCATGATTAAACATGTCGTAAACCGATTCCTTTATTTTTTTATGTTCCATGTTTTGATTTACATAAATCAAACTTGCCTGATGGGTGTAGTTTTCTAGTTGTCCCATTAATGCAGGATTTATTTGTGCCGGCTGCATCATTAAGTTTTCTCGAATTATCAATTTTTCATTTTGATAAACATTCGTAATGGTATGGTATTTTGAAAGTTTAAATATTTCATCATTAGTCATTCTTCCACAGGTAAGTACTTCGCCCCAAATTAAACTTGAGTTTTCTTCTAAATAAATATTGTTTTTTGTTTTAAAACTGGATTGTTCATGGGGCACTGTTGGATGTGGAATAAAACTAAAATGTGCATGATTCCTTACATTTACATTTGTTTCTTGGATGGCACCAGTTTTCATTTTAAATAAACGTTGGTAGGATTGTGTTTGTACATGTAAATGGCAATGCGCGCTCACGTCTATTGATATACGATAGTCGTCATTATCCAAAATGCCTGGAGAAGAATTCATGATCATCAAATGCAAAGCGGATGATTTTTTGTCTTCAGTAATATTGGCTACTTTAAATGGAGGTGTAAAAAAACAAGTGTCTAAAATTGTTTTGTGTTCTCTCCATGCTGTTTTTATGTTTAGTTTTCCAATCATCTAATTAAATTAGGCTCTTCGATTTCTTCAAGTAATGCGTATTTTTTTATCCAGCCAATTACGTCTTCCAATCCTTTTAAAGTAAATAGGTTGGTGAAAATAAAAGGTTTGCCATTTCTCATTTTACGGGCATCTTTTTCCATGACATCTAAATCTGCATGAACATAAGGAGCAAGGTCTATTTTATTGATGATGAGTAAATCGCTTCTTGTGATTCCGGGTCCACCTTTACGTGGTATTTTATCTCCTTCTGCTACATCAATTACAAAGATGCTTAAGTCGGCCAAATCTGGACTAAATGTTGCAGATAAATTATCGCCACCACTTTCAATGAAAATGATTTGTAAATATGGAAAACGATTTGCCATCTCATCCACGGCTTCTAAATTCATACTTGCATCCTCACGTATAGCCGTATGCGGACAACCACCGGTTTCAACACCAATGATTCTTTCGGCGGGGAGTAAACTATTTTTGGTTAAAAATTCTGCATCTTCTTTAGTGTAAATATCATTTGTAATTACGCCAATACTATATAATTTATGCATCGCTCTAGTTAATCTTTCAATCAAAGCAGTTTTCCCAGAACCAACTGGTCCAGCTACGCCAATTTTTATGTAATTTCTTTCTTTCATAAAATATGTTTTTCCTTTTTATCAAATAAATATTATCCCAAAAATTACGACATATACAACCTGGAATATAATCGCTCATGCTCCATCGACCCAATTTCAAACGCACTGCTGCAAAGGCCTATCATGTCTTCGTCTATTAATTCAATTTCATTAACCAATTTGTTTAAAATAGGATTTAAAGAAAATAGAATTCTTTGTCCTTCATGTTGGCTTAATGGAACGAGCTTAACCGCATTTGTTATCATGCTTGCAGCAGCGTTGTAAAAAAATCCAAAAAGCGCATCCTTTTTCTCAATATGAAGCGCATGCGCAATCAATGCAAAAGCAATACAATATTGACCATTTATTTTTTTTGATTTAATGGCATCTGCGTAAACACTTATTAATGCATCATTACAAAGTGGTTCGAATATTTTTAGCAAACGAATGCCTAACTTATGACTTGCCATCCTTAACTCTTCTGGCAATTTGCTTGCAGTTGCAAATTCATCTATTTTAAAAATTTCATTGATGTTGTTTGCTTCTACCGCTTTAAAAGTTTTATTTAAAAATTGCGCATCATTGTAGAAAATATTTCTACACAACATTTCTTGTATAAATGATGCTGCGGTTTCGTTGTTATGTACGATTTCTTTTTGCACATATGTTTCCATCCCTGCAGAATGCGAAAATCCGCCAATCGGCAAAGCGGTATCGCAAAGTTGTAATAAACCCAATAGTGTGTTATTCATTTCCAGTAAGCTTCATTATTTTAGAAAATAAGGTGCCGTTATTTTGATGCGTATGTCCAGAAACACTTGTTCTTAATTGAGCTGATAGTTTTCTAGTTTCTAATTTTAAGGAATAACCTTGAACTTGAAATTGTTGAAATATTGGTTTTTCAAATGGGATCAACAATTCATCATTTTCAAAAAATAAAGGCAAATGTTTGTTGCCAATTTCGTAACATAATGTAGCAAGCTCGTAATTGTTTTTAGGCTTGATGATAATCGTTTCTGTAGGGATGATGCGAACAATAGTAACCGTTATTTCATTTTCAAAAATCACATCGCCTTCTTTGAAATTGGGATCTTCATTGAGCGATTTAAAAGAAATATCAATTCCTTTTTCAGTTTTTTTTCGAATGATGCGTTTTGAGCTTTCGTACCATTCCAAATCCCAGTAATCAATATTTCGATTACCAATTTCAAATGAATCTTTATGCGCAATCTTTTTTTGAATCAACATTTTTTACCTCAGGGTTTGTTTATAAACGCATTGAATTTTATACCATATCGATCTTCCCCAATTTATTATTGAGAGAGGGCTATTTGAAATATTTACCTTTTTATTCGGCATTAAAAGAGAAAATATCTTTGGGTTAAGGGTAATTCCGATAATGGTTCGCAAGTGATGTGTTGCCCATCTACACGCACTTCATAATTTTCTGGGTTCACTTTTATTTCAGGCGTAGCATCATTATGAATCAAATCTTTTTTTGAAATATTTCTACAATTTTTAACAGGTAGAATGATTTTATTCAGATGGTACCCTTGTACTACATTTTTATCTAAAGACAATTGAGATACAAAACTGATGCAGGTATTAAATAACGCTTTCCCATATGCGCCAAACATCGGTCTATACATTACAGGTTGTGGTGTTGGAATTGAAGCATTTGGATCGCCCATTCTAGAACCGATAATCATTCCACCCTTGATGATCATTTCTGGTTTCACCCCAAACATGGCTGGCTTCCATAACACGATGTCGGCATATTTTCCAGGTTCTAACGACCCTACATATTCGCTGATGCCGTGAGTAATTGCTGGATTGATGGTGTATTTTGAAACGTATCTTTTTATTCTAAAATTATCGTTATCATTTTGAACATCTTCGGGTAGCGCTCCACGTTGTACTTTCATTTTGTGTGCAGTTTGCCAGGTTCTTATTACTACTTCCCCCACACGTCCCATGGCTTGCGAATCGCTACTCATCATGCTGAAAACGCCCATGTCATGAAGTATGTCTTCAGCCGCAATGGTTTCAGGTCTTATTCTCGAATCGGCAAACGAAATATCTTCAGGTACATTTTTATCTAGGTGATGACAAACCATCAACATATCCAAATGCTCGTCTATTGTATTTGTAGTAAAAGGACGTGTTGGATTTGTAGATGATGGCAGCACATTTGGGTACATGGCTGCTTTTATAATATCAGGAGCATGTCCGCCTCCAGCACCTTCCGTGTGATAAGTATGAATTACGCGTCCCCGAATGGCATCCATAGTACTTTCTAAAAAACCGGATTCATTTAAAGTATCTGTATGAATGGCTACTTGCACATCATATTTATCTGCTACGGATAAAGAAGCGTCTATCACTGCAGGCGTACTTCCCCAGTCTTCATGAATTTTTAAACCAATAGCACCAGCTTCAATTTGTTCTTCAAGCGGTTTGTGTGATGCACAATTTCCTTTACCTAAAAAACCCAAATTCATTGGAAAGGCTTCAGCAGCTTCTAACATTTTTTGAATATTCCATGCACCGGGTGTAACTGTTGTGGCATTCGTCCCGTCTGCAGGTCCTGTTCCGCCCCCAATCATTGTAGTTATACCACTGTAAAGCGCAGTTTCAATTTGTTGGGGACAAATAAAATGAATATGTGTATCCACTCCGCCTGCTGTTGCGATTAATCCAGCACCGCCATGTACTTCTGTAGATGCCCCAATAATCATATTGGGCGTTATGCCTTCCATGGTATCCGGATTACCCGCTTTACCAATACCTACAATCTTCCCATCTTTAATGCCAATATCTCCTTTTATGATTCCCCAATGGTCAATAATCATTACGCTGGTAATTACAAAATCCAAAACGTTTTCAGCTCTGGTGGCTCTTGATGACTGAGCCATTCCATCGCGTATAGTTTTTCCGCCTCCAAATTTTGCTTCATCGCCATAAACGGTAAAATCTTTTTCGATTTCTATAAATAACTCCGTATCGGCTAGTCTTACCTTGTCGCCAGTTGTAGGACCATACATGTTTGCATATTTATTTCTATTAATGCTCAAGCTCATTTTATATGGTTTTGAAGTTGTGTTGTTTTACTTTAACTAAAGCATTTTTCAAATTAGATTCATTTGTTTCGCCATTAACAAGGTTATTAAAACCAAAAACGAGTTTGTTGCCACCGAATTCTACCAACTCGATTTCTTTTTCTTCGCCGGGCTCAAAACGTACCGCTGTGCCTGCTGGAATATTTAATCGCATACCAAAAGATAACTCACGATTGAATTCCAGCGATTTATTCACTTCGAAAAAATGAAAGTGCGAACCAATTTGTACTGGCCTATCGCCTTTGTTAATTACAGAAATGTATATTGTTTTTCTTCCTGCATTTGCAATAATATCAGTTGTCTTTAAAAGGTATTCGCCGGGTATCATATCAAAAAAATTAAAGAATGAAAAATAAGGATGTATCGCATTTGTACTTTATTTTATAGGGTCATGCACCGTAACGAGTTTAGTGCCATCAGGAAAAGTAGCTTCAATCTGAATGTCGTGAATCATTTCCGGAATACCTTCCATCACATCAGCTCGAGTTAAAATGGTAGTGCCAAATTGCATCAATTCTGCAACCGTTTTTCCATCTCTTGCGGCTTCAATTAATTGTGCACTAATCAATGCGATTGCTTCGGGGTAATTAAGTTTTAATCCCCTTGATTTTCTTTTTTGGGCCAGCTCTCCAGCCAAAAACAACATCAGTTTTTCTTGCTCTCTCGGTGTTAAATGCATGTAGATATCAATATTATGAATCGTAAAAGTAAACTCTTTTCATATCCAAATCAGAATCATCAATTATTTTAAAAATATTTCAATTCGTTTGCTTAAATTAACAGTCGATTTAGTTTAGGAATCTATAATTTTACAAAAAAATAAAAATCATGAAAACAAGTAGTATCATTTTAATTGCATTAGGCGCTTTTTTATTAATCATCGGATTTTGGGGTTGTAATGGGTATAATGGATTAGTAGGTGCTGATCAAGGGGTAAAAAAAGTATGGAGTAATGTAGAAACAAATTATCAACGCAGAACAGATTTGTACAGTAGTGTAATCAAAACCATTGAAGGGTCTGCAAATTTTGAAAAATCAACCTTGAAAGAAGTGATGGAAGCAAGATCAAAAGCTACACAAATTAAAGTTGATGTAAATGATCCAGCATCATTAGAAGCATATCAAAAAGCACAAGCCAATTTACAAGGTTCATTTAGTAGATTGATGGCGGTTGCGGAAAACTATCCAAACTTAAAAACAACCGATGCTTTCAGGGATTTTCAAACACAAATTGAAGGCACTGAAAACAGAATTAATGTAGCCCGTCAGGATTATAATAAAGCTATTGAAGATTATAATTTAAGGGTGAAGAAATTTCCAGGGGTAATTTTGGCGCGTTTGTTTGGTTACAACGATAAGCCATTTTACAAAGCAGATGAAGGCACGGAAAAAGCACCTCAGATTGATTTTAACATCAAGTAATTTTTAATCAAGAAGAAATTAAAATAACAATATGTTCGGACTTTTTAAAAAGAAACCATTGTTTTCTGACACAGAAAATGAAAGAATTGTGGAGGCGATTAAATCTTCCGAACAACTTACCAGTGGAGAAATAAGGATTTATATTGAATCAAAAAATCCATTAGTGAGCACTATTGAAAGGGCTTCTGAAATTTTCTTTAATCTAAAAATGCAAGAAACCAATCAAAGGAACGCCGTTTTATTATACCTCGCTTATAAAGATAAAGAGGTTGCCATCTTTGGCGACGAAGGTATTCATCAACAAGTAGGAACTGAATTCTGGAATAATCAGGTAAAGCAAATGGTGATGTTGTTCAAAGAAAACAATCTAACAGAAGGTATTGTAAAGTGCATTACCGAAGTTGGAAATGTTTTGATTGAAAAATTTCCACATCAAGGAAACATGGATAAAAATGAATTGCCGGATGAAATTGTATTCGGTAAATAAATGCGCCCAAAAATGAAAAAGATAGGTATAGTTTGTTTGTTGTTTATTTTGGGATGGGCTCAAATTGCATTTGGTCAAAATATTCCCGATCGTCCTAACCCGCCTCGTTTGGTAAATGATTATACCAATACGCTTACTGCCGATCAACAAGCCGCTTTAGAAAGAAAATTAGTAGCCTTTGATGACAGCACAAGTACACAAATTGCTGTAATAATTGTTTCCACACTTGAAGGAAATGATATCAGTGATTATGCGTTAAAAATAGGCAGGTCATGGGGTATAGGCGGAAAAGAGTACAACAATGGCGTGGTTTTTTTAATCGCCAAAGACGATAGGAAGATGAACATTTCTACCGGATATGGGGTTGAAGGAGCACTTCCTGATATTACAGCAAAACACATCATAGAAGATGAGGTAAAACCTAATTTCAAAGGGAATGATTATTATCGAGGAATAGATCAGGGTACAAATGCGATTATTAAAGCAGTACAAGGAGAATACCAAACTCCCCGTAAAAAAGATAAAAATCCGGCAGGCAAAATTGTAATTGTTTTGGTGATAATACTAGTGATATTGTCGATGGGATCTGGTGGCGGCGGTGGATCGATGATGAGTAGGAGAGGGCACCGTGGTTTTGGCGGTCCTATGTTTTTCCCAATGGGCGGTGGTTTTGGCGGCTCCGGTGGTGGTGGAAGCTCCGGTGGCGGCAGTTTTGGTGGATTTGGAGGAGGAAGCTTTGGCGGTGGCGGTGCAAGTGGGGGGTGGTAGAAAGGGTTAAATCGCTTTGCTGGTTTAAAAAATCAGTGAGAAAATGAGCGTGAAAGCGAATGTTGGGTTTTGGCCTTTCTCTTCATTCTCATTCTGTTTATCACTCTAAATAAAAAACTTCGTGTCTAGTAAGGTTTAAAACGCTTAGCTGGTTTAATGCGCTTCGCTGGTTTAATAGTTTAATAGCTGAAATGCTTACAACCTTTTGAACGCATTGAACCTTTTGAACGTATTGAACCTCACAAACCTCATAAACCTCATAAACCTCATAAACCTCATAAACCTCATAAACCTCATAAACCTCATAAACCTCATAAACCTCACAAA
>VFKL01000079.1 GCA_009885535.1 Chitinophagaceae bacterium
TAATGGTTTTGCTATTTTAAGGTCTGTTGTTGATACATCTAAAAAATCAGGTCAAAACATTTTGAGTGCTTTAATGACCGTTGCTAAATTGGGGACTGAATAGTTACAATAATTCAATTTTCGTAATTCTTTAATTGATAAATTAAAAAATTTAAAATTCCCCTAAAAAAAACTAATATTGCGCAATAATTGAACTTACAATGCTATTTAATTCTCTAAACTTTGCAATCTTCTTACCGATTGTATTCATCTTATATTGGTTTGTAACAAAAAGTAATTTAAAGGCTCAGAATATCTTATTACTCGCTTCAAGTTATTTCTTTTATGCATGTTGGGATTGGCGATTTATGTTTTTATTGGTGTTCTCAACAATTTTAGATTATTATACGGGAATTAAAATCTACGAATCAAACAACAAAAAAAGAAAACTGCTATGGTTGTGGATTAGTATCGGAATAAATTTGGGTTTTCTTGGAGTTTTTAAATATTACAACTTTTTTGCTTCTTCTTTTGCTGATGCACTTTCCGTTTTTGGAATAAAAACAAATTTGAGTACATTACAAATTATGTTGCCAGTAGGTATTTCCTTTTATACTTTTCATGGATTATCATATGTTATAGATCTTTATAAAGATAGAATTAAACCTGAGCGAAATTTTATTGACTATTCCCTTTTTGTTAGTTTTTTTCCACTTCTTGTGGCTGGCCCAATTGAAAGGGCAACACATCTTTTACCTCAGATTAAAAAAAGTAGAAATTTCGATTTGACTAAATCTATTGATGGGCTTAGACAAATATTATGGGGCTTATTTAAGAAAATAGTAATAGCTGATAATTGTGCAGAATTTGCAAATGAAATATTTAATAATTCAGCTCATTATTCAGGAAGCACATTATTATTAGGTGCAGTGTTTTTTACTTTTCAAATATATTGTGATTTCTCAGGTTACTCTGATATTGCATTAGGTACCGCTAGGCTGTTTGGAATTGATTTGTTGAGAAATTTTGCATTCCCATATTTTTCTAGAGATATTGCTGAGTTTTGGAGGAGATGGCATATTTCATTATCATCATGGTTTAAAGATTATCTCTACATTCCATTAGGTGGCAGTAAAGGTGGAATGTGGGCAAAAATCCGTAATACATTTATTATTTTTATTGTTAGCGGTTTTTGGCATGGGGCTAATTGGACTTTCATTGTTTGGGGATTTCTAAATGCATTATTTATCATGCCTTCGATTATATTTAATACAAACAGAAACAATCTAAATATTGTTGCACAAGGGAGGTATTTACCTACAATAAATGAATTTTTTGCCATTACAAAAACCTTTTTTTTAGCAGTACTTGCTTGGATTTTCTTTCGTGCTACTAATGTAACCCATGCGTTTGAAATACTGAGTAAAATATTTTCAAAATCAATAATTTCTGCACCAAGTTTTAAAGGTAGTGCCAATTCTTTCCCGATTCTTATTCTATTGGTAATATTTAATATTGTTGAATGGTTGGGCAGAGAACAACAATTTGCAATTGCTAATATGGGGCTAAATTGGAAAAGACCAATAAGGTGGGCTTTTTACTATGTAATAATATTTGCTATTATTTATTTTGGAGGAAAAGAACAAAATTTTATTTATTTCCAATTTTAATTTTCAATGAAAAAATTTCTCCTTACCATAACATATTTTATAATACCATTGTTGGTTTTATTTCTTTTTGTAGAATTCAAATTACGAACGATTAACAGTGAATATGAAAAAAAACAGAAAGGGTTGGTGGAAAAAAGTAGCGAAATTGAAATCTTAATTCTTGGAAATTCTAGATCAGATAATGGTTTGAACCCTACATTTTTCAGCAAGCCTGCTTATAATTTGGCTTATGGATCTCAAACAATTTTGTATGATAAACAATTGGTTTTAAAATATTTGCCCATTTTGAAGAAATTAAAACATGTTGTTTTAAGTTTAGATTATCACTCATTATCTTCAGGTTATTTGCAAGAAAGAGATTTTTTTTATTATCATTACTTTGATATAAATGTTAAGAACAAAAATTTTATTAAAGAAAAACTTTCATATTTTTTCTATGTATACACACCTAAAATTTCGATTACACTATTAAAAGAAAATAAAAATGTCAAAATGGTTAATGGTTGGTCTGGTCATGATTCATCAATCTCATCGCGATTAACAGAAAGATATGGAAAAGAGCGAGCTCAAAGCTTTGATTTGGCAATTAATCAAAGTCGTAAAACAAAAGAATATATTGAAGTTCAAAAAGAATACGAAGATTTAATTCGTTTTTTGAATGAAAATAAAATTACGCCTATAATCACTACGGCGCCATGTAATAAGCCGTTTACTCAATTTTTAGACGAAAAAAACATTCAATACAATCTTGAGTTTATTCAAAAAATGAAAAGAAAATACAATTTAGTTTATCTTAATTCACTTAATGATTCAGCTTTCAATGTGTCTGATTTTTATAACAATGATCACTTAAATAAAAAAGGAGCAGAAAAGTACACGAAAAAAATTGACAGTTTGATAATTAAACAGTAAAATAATTTCTACAGTTTAATTATCAATAAACTACGCTAACCTTTTTGTTGGATTATAAAATAGTTGTTTGGTATTTAACCTCAAAAACCTCCCAAACCTCAACTCCTCTACTCCCCACCCCCCTTTTCTCCAACAAACCAATGTTCTTTGTTTTTAAATAAAACATTAAACGTGGTTAAAGTACCATAAATACGGGTGATGTATTGTTGAAGATTTACTTTTTCTTCATCACTTAAAATTTTGTGTGCGTTGATTTGTTGTTCCATTACACGAAGTCTGTCTCTAAGCATTACAATTTTATGAAAGAATACATCCACAGGAACTTCCTTTGGTTTTTGAGATTTGTCTGCAGGTTGTAAGAGCATTACTCCACCTTTCCATTTATCGCCTAATGGTACAATTTCATTTACATCCGACCACATGCGAAGTATTTTTAAAAGCGAACGTTCTACATCCGAAATCGTTTCCAATTCTAGTGTAATATTTTCCGGGATGATTTCATCCATTTGCGGATCTGTTTTGTCAATTTCTTTTATACCCACATTTATAAAGGAAACCAAATACGTTGCATATTTTACGCCAACAATTACGCCTGGCCCATGTTGTGTATGTTGAAATCTTGTTCCAATCCCTAAATTCATTTGATCCATAATGATGTATTTAATTTTTTTTCAAAAATAATAGATTTTACGAAACCTTAATTTTTATTTTCAATGGGTTGAAGGTGATACCCTTTTTTTTGAAGCAATTGAATCAATCCTTGTTCACCAAAAAGATGACCAGCGCCAACAGCAACAAACAATGATGATTGGGGCATAAGTTGTTCAAATTGATTTACCCAATTCATATTTCTATTGTCGAGCAAATTTGCTTTCTGATTTTTAAACTCAGGATCAGTTTCAATCAGCTTAATAATTTCTATTGCATTTTGACTTCTGTAGCTATTCAGCAATTGTTCGAAATTGACTTTTTGTTTTTGAAAATCATCAATCAATTCCATTAAAGATTTGGCTTGCTCTTGATATGAAACATTGTCTAATAATGCAGATTGAAGTTCAATTGTTTCAAGTCCCTTTATTTGCTTTTTGGCTTTTTTAGCTTCGAGCATGATTGCTTCTTCCAAAGAACCTGTTTGTTTGCAAGTCATCATCAACGGATAAAAAAGTGCTTGTAAAAAAGCAGGTTTCATATTGTCAAAAAAAGATAAACTCATTTTTAATGAATCTTTGAAAAATTTGCTTGCTCGATCATAATCTTTTTTTGACAGTAATTTACTTAACGATTCACCATCTTTCATTTGTATAAAATCCATTGCACCAAATGTATTCTTTGAATCACTCAGATCCATTTCCATTACCAACATATTGGCATTAGATAACGCATTCGTAAAGTTTTTAGAAAACACCATGTCTTCTTTACACATCAAATGAAACGTGCCAAATAAGTAACTTGGTTTTGATAATCCTTTACCCGAAACTTCCCACAATAAACTGTTGTCGTTTTTTTGATATGAAACTTCATTTGTTTGGGCGAAGCAAGATGCGATTATCCCAAGAAAACTAAATAAAAATAATATTGATTTTTTCATGATAATGATTAAGTGAAAATTCAAAATTTAAAAGTCAAAAAAGCCCATTTTTTCTTATCCATTTTATATTTTTCATTTTTCACCCGCAACGGCGTGCAAGTTTTCACTTTTTACTTTTTACTTTTTAATTTTTACTTTTTACTTTTCAATTTGATACAAAGCCCCACCTTTTATAAAATGCTTGTTTATTTTTTCTTCAACTTTCGAATCTACTTCTACTGGTGGCGCATGATGAGGCTTAATTCTGGCATCTATGATTAATGGGCCTTTACAACCCCAATGTTTATTTTCAACAAATGCATGTATACCATGAATATCATGAGATGGATTGCAACGCGTAAATGTAACCCAAAGGAAGTTGTTTAAAGTTTTGGATACAAAATCAGCATCATCACACAAAACAATTAATGCGATTTCTGAATCATCATTGGATGAATTTGAAAAGGATAATTTTGAGTTTAAAATGGCTAATTCGGATTCTATTTGCTGATTATTTTTATATGCACCCATTTCAATGGCAACCACACCAGGCATGGCTATTTTACATTTATATGCTTCTTGCAATGCTTGAAATTGCTGAGGAATTTCATTCGCTAATTTTCTAATAATTTCTCCATAAGCGGCAATCACCACTTTGCTTCCACTGTTTAAAGATTCACCAGAATAATCGAGTGTATCAATCGTTGTTTTGGTATAAAAATGTACGTCTCTATCCCAATGAACCCTTTCCAGCAAAAACTCAAAATATTTTTTTATGTCCTTAGTACTTAATTTGTTTTGTTCATCAGCAGTAATGAATAAAAACTTTGCCAAACTTAATTGTCCGGTGCCCAACATTCTATTGGCAATAGTAAGTAACTCTGCGGGTTGTTTTGTAGGCATGTAAGGCGTATATCTTTCGCTACCAATGGCTATCAGCAATGGATGTACGCCGGCTGCATCAACTGCGTTTAATTCCTTTAACCCCGGAACCTCATGTTGTATGGCATCTCCAGTTATTTCATGGATCAATTCTCCAAAGCTAGTATCTTCTTGTGGTGGTCGACCTACAACGGTAAATGGCCAAATCGCATTTTTACGTGCATATACTTTATGGACACGCATCAATGGAAAATCGTGCTTTAAACTATAATAGCCCAAATGGTCGCCAAATGGACCTTCGGGTTTATTTTCTTCGGGATAAACTTCGCCAGTGATGACAAAATCAGCGTCGGTGCTGATGCAAAATCCGTCTTTGTAGGCATATCGAAATCTTCTTCCGCCCAAAACTCCAGCAAAAGACAATTCACTCATTCCTTCGGGAAGTGGCATTACTGCCGAAACGGTGTGTGCTGGAGGCCCGCCAACGAATACGCTTACTTTTAAAGGTTGATTTTTTTTATTAGCAACAGTTTGATGTATTCCTATGCCTCTATGCAGTTGATAATGTAACCCAATTTCTGTGTCTTTTTGATAATCATTGCCATTCAACTGAATGCGATACATGCCGAGGTTAGATTTTCTTATTCCGGGATGATTCATATCTTCTGAATATACCTGAGGCAAGGTTACAAATGCGCCTCCATCCATTGGCCAATGCTGGATTAGAGGCAAGTCGCTTATTTTAATTTCACTAAATAATGCAGGTTTGAAAATGGGGTTTTTAAATGGAATTGATTTCGTGGCTGCAAATGCTGCAGACAAAGATTCTAATGGATTCTTTAATGCAGATAATGGATCATTTTTAAGTTGAATCAAACGCTCCACCGTTTTCAATTGATGTCTAAAAATGAATCTGCTTCTTTCAATGGTGCTAAAAATATTGGATGCAGCTCTGAAATTTGAGCCTTTTACATTTTCAAAAAGTAAAGCCGGTCCCTTTGATTGATAAACCCTCAAATGAATAGCGGCCATTTCTAAATAGGGATCAACAACTTCTTTAATGCGGATAAGTTGGCCATTTTTTTCTAAGTCAATCAAACATTGTTCCAATGATGCATAGGCCATTTGGGAAATTTTTATAAATGAAGTTTACAATTCAGGACAATTATATAAATGCTTTACTTTTTTATACCGCATTGTTTTGTCTTTACCTTTTGAATCTAATAAAAAGCTACAAGTTAATCCAGAAAAATAATAAAAATCTTTGTTGTTTGGATTACCCCTCACTGTACCTGTTTGTGGATAAATCTCTCCATTATACAATTGATTTCCCTTGTAAGCCATATCTACAGCTATTTGTCCTCTATTACGAAACAATAAATCTTTATCAACGTATTTGCCACTAACATCATCAAGATAATCCGTATTAGTGATGCGCAATCCTATTGAATATTTTAAACGTATTTTTTTATTTAAAAAAAACTGAACTCCACCACCAAAAGGAATGCACCAACTTGTTAAAGCATATTTTTCTTTGCCGGAAATGAAACCTTGACCCTCTGTACTCAAATCAGATAAATAAATGCGTGTATCGCTTGAACCAACATTTACATAAGGATCAAATGCAAAATAACCTACACCTACATAAACAAAAGGTGTGGCATTATGTTCGTATAAATTAAAAAGATTGTATTCTAATTCTAAATCAAACTCGTAGATATCTGAATTGAAACTGAGGTTTCGTTTGAAATTGTTTTTATTGAAATGATCATTCGCGTAAAGTTTACCCGAAAAAAAAACAAGGTTTGTAAAAATGCGGTTTGTGCATTCGAAATTGAATCCCACACCTTTTACTGCTTTTGCTGTTTTTGGTAGAAAAACAGACTCTTGTAAATCGCCTTGATAATTAGAACCGCCCAAAAAGATACTGGTGTATAATTTTTGGGCGGAAATCTTATTTGAAAGAATTAAACAAATCAATACTATTAAACATTTTTTCATGTTATTGATTTCGTAAAAAAAAATCAAGCTTAAAATCGCAGTCTTTATTTCTTAATATACATCACTTCTTTTATCAACTTTACCGTTCTTTCAATATCTGGTAAATACGCGGAAACTAAATTTGGCGCATAATGCATTGGCGCATCAGCAGATGTAATTCTTCGAATTGGCGCATCCAAATAATCGAATCCTTCTTTTTGTATTCTATACGTAATTTCAGATGATATTGAAGCAAATGGCCATTGTTCTTCAACAATTACCAAGCGATTTGTTTTTTTAACGCTTTCTAAAATAGTGAACCAATCCAACGGACGAATGGTTCTTAAATCAATTACTTCTGCGCTGATGTTTTCTTTTTGTAATTCTTCCGCAGCACCTAGTGCTACTTTCATCATTTTATTAAATGAAACAATGGTTACATCATGTCCTACCCTTGCCACATTTGCTTTTCCGATTGGAATTAAATATTCAGTTTCAGGTACTTCACCTTTTTCACCGTACATTAATTCACTTTCCATAAATACAACCGGATCATTATCTCTAATGGCAGATTTTAATAAACCTTTTGCATCGTATGGATTACTTACTGATATTACTTTTAATCCAGGAATATTGGCATACATGCTTTCAAATGAAGTAGAATGTTGCGCACCCAATTGACCCGCACTTCCATTAGCACCTCTAAATACAATCGGACAACCTACTTGTCCACCACTCATTGCCAACATTTTAGAAGCCGTATTTAAAATTTGATCCAATGCCAAAACAGCAAAGTTCCAAGTCATAAACTCTACTATTGGACGTAACCCATTTTGTGCTGCACCTACTGCAATAGCCGTAAATCCAAGCTCTGCAATTGGTGTATCAATTACTCTTTTTTCACCAAATTCTTCAAGCATCCCTTGACTCACTTTATAAGCGCCATTATATTCAGCAACTTCTTCACCCATTAAAAACACATTTTCATCTAATCTCATTTCCTCTTGCATTGCTTCTCTTAATGCTTCTCTAAAGGCAATTTGTCTCATGCTAATTTGATTTTTAGTATAGAAAATTAAATATTGTTGGCAAATTTATTCTATCATTGTCACACAAACAAATAGTTGAGTAAATGATTGTGAAAATTAAAAATAAAGTACACAATTATTGAATAAATTTCAGAAACAGTAGAAAAATTATAAAAAATCGAATAGAAATGATGTTAAATTCGAGATACTGGATACTGGATACTGGATGCGAGATTCTAGGTTCAACTTTAATCACTTGTTGTAAAAAATAAACCCCAACCCATAAATTACAAACTTTTCACTATTTACTTTTACTTTTTAATCTCATCTCCAATTCCATCATTAGTCATTTTTAAAAATACTATTATCGTTTACTTTTAACCCAGATTTTGCAGTTGGAATCGTGATGAAAGGGAAAAAGGCAATAAAGACGCGTGTTTGAGCCGATTTTCTGGTCGAGAACATATTGGAATATGATAAGATAAAAAAGTCAAGCAAACGCTTGTATTTGCAGCATTTTTTTCTTGTAATAGATTTCAACTGAAAAATATGGGTTTAATCAAATAAATTAAACGACAATAAAATGGGAAATCTGCTTTACACAATTACAACCATACTCGTTATTCTTTGGGCTATTGGCTTTATTGGTTTTCACCTAGGTGGGCTAATACATATACTTTTAGTGTTCGCGATTGTTGTTATTCTATTAAGAGTAATAAAAAGGTTCAACTAAAATTTAAGAAGCTAATTTTTACGAGTGGGTATTTTTAATAGCACATTGCAATTGACCCAATTAGTAACCAAATCGGCATTTTGCTAAAAATAGCGAACTAAATGGCGATTAAAAAATTTATACTACATAACATCAAAATCAAAATTTATGAAAACGAAGTACGCAGGAATTTGCCAAAAAGCATGCATATTAATTTCAGCCATTTTAATGGTGACTTTCACAATGGGACAATCAACTCACAAAGACAAAAGGATTTTGAGGGATTCAAAGAATGCAAAAAATTTGTTTATCAAAGTTGATCCAACAATAAAAAAATGGTTTGATAATGCTTATGGTTACGTAATTTTTCCAAATGTGGGCAAAGGTGGATTAGGTATAGGTGGTGCATTTGGTAATGGAATCGTGTTTATAAACAATACCGCAATTGGCAGGGCAAATTTATCTCAAGTGAGCATCGGCTTTCAAATGGGGGCTCAGGGTTATAGAGAAGTTATTTTCTTCGAAAACAAAAGCAATATGGATGATTTTAATGAAAATAAATTAAAATTATCTGCACAAGTTTCTGCTGTATTGGTGGCAATAGGCGCTGCTGCAAATATTAATTATTCCAATGGGATTTTAATTTTTACTCATCCAAAAGGTGGCTTGATGTATGAAGTTTCTGTTGGTGGACAAACATTCAATTATGAGAAATTTTAAATCAAATAACTCCTTAAAAAATTTAAGACTTTTCAATCATAATTTTATACAATGATTTCAAGTGTAAAATCCGGATTAAATTAAATGCCTTTTTTGAGAAATTTATTATGCCAAATTATAATGGTGATATTGTTGGTGTGAAAAATGTTTAAAGAAATTTGCTTTAATTATTACACATGTTTTAATAATATTTATCAAACATGCACAAACAAATAATTGATTTTTCTTTTGGAAGTAAAAACCAATTATAGTAAATATTCTGCTATTACAATTTTCTTCTGTTTCATCATAACTTACCAAGCGTTTGGCATTCCCATTAATTCTCCTAAATTTTTAGGTATCACTTGCCAACGAAGTCCAAATTTATCAATACATCAGCCACATTGATCCTCTTTTCCTTCATGAATAAATAGTTCCAGTATGTATCAATTTCAATTTGGTCATCGCAATTAATGGCAAACGATATAGCATCATTAAATGGATGATGCGTTTTTTCTGTGATCATAAAAGAATAGCTTTGGCCAAAAATTTCCACTTCACACATTTCGGTGTTTCCGCTACGTGTTTGTCCTAAAGGCATGATATTCTCCGATTCAAAAAACTTCCAAAATATTTTTATAATAATAAATAACTATTGAAATAATGCCTCAATCGGTATTAAACCAAAGGCTAGGTATAATTTTGTTTTGGAACATTTTCGGGGAAATTTAAAATGCTTGATCATCAGAATCATCAACTACCACATCGTCATTTTCCGTGCCATCATCACCATCGCCTTCATTCATAAAACCATCAGTTAGGGCGTCTGGTTGAAGGTCATATTTCTCTTCCATTTCTGCTAATCTTGAATCTATAATGCCTTTAGTACCATATTGAGACGGACCAATTCCTTCAATCCTTACGCAAGCAGGATATTCAATTTTGTTGCTTCCTTCTTTATCTACGTTTATCAACTCAATCATAAACTTCCAACTTTTTGTAAAATCGTATTCGTAAATAAATTTTTGATTGGGATCTGCAATTTGGCTTCCTAATAAAACTTCCTGCATTAAAACAGGTTCTACTTTATAGGCTTTATCATACTTTTCTAAGGTAATTTCTTTTCCATATTGCCATAAATCATTGCTCTTATAAAATGTGGCTGCATGCTTTTGATCAAACTCAAATGCCTTTAAAATAGCTAGATGTAACTCGTGAAAAGTTTGTTGATGTTTGGTTACAATATCTCTGTAAACTGCTTCATCTTCTTCCCAATAAATCCTAAATTTTAGTATTGCCATATTCAAAAATAAGGAAAAGTTGCATACAATAACTTATTGGAAACAATCATTTAATTCAACCTAGATTTTGTAGTTTAAAAAAGTTTATTCCATTAAAAAAACCATCTCATATTTTTCGCAAAAAGCACACCCCAAATAAAGCTTAAATTTAATACAACCCACGGTTTAAATCGTAGGCTATGAAAACAAATTATTCAACATAACCGTTTAAACGGTTTTCATATTTTTAAAAAATGACTAATCACCACATTTATTCAATTGGTATAAAAGAAAAATTAAACCATAAAAAAAGCCATATCAAAAAATGAAATGGCTTTTTGCAAATTTTATTAAAAATTATTTTGTTTCTGTAGTTAATCCAGCTTTTAAATATTCACTGTTTAATCGTGCAATATTTGAAACAGAAATACCTTTTGGACATTCCGCCTCACATGCATACGTATTTGTACAATTTCCAAAACCCTCTTTATCCATTTGAGCAACCATATTCAATACCCTTGATTCTCTTTCTGGACCTCCTTGTGGCAGTAATGCCAATTGAGAAACTTTTGCACCTACAAACAACATGGCACTGCCATTTTTACAAGTAGCCACACAAGCACCACAACCGATACAAGCTGCTGCCATAAACGCATCATCCGCATCTTTTTTATCAATTGCAATGGCGTTTGCATCTACTGCATTTCCGGTATTTACACTTATAAATCCACCTGCCTGTATAATTCTATCAAAAGCAGAACGGTTCACTACTAAATCTTTCAAAACCGGGAAAGCCTTGCTACGCCATGGTTCTACCGTAATGGTATCGCCATCTTTAAACGCACGCATGTGCAATTGACAGGTAGTGTTTTGTTGCCAAGGTCCGTGCGCTTGTCCATTGATGTACATGCTGCACATGCCACAAATTCCTTCACGGCAATCATGATCAAATGCAATCGGCTCTTTGCCATCTACAATTAATTGCTCGTTCAATACATCAAACATTTCCAAAAAACTCATTTCGGATGAAATGCCTTTTACTTGATACGTTTCTAATTTACCCTGCTCCTTACTGTTTTTTTGACGCCAAACCTTTAAGGTCAGATTCATGTGATAATGTTCCATACGTTATATTTTTTGATTGTCTATTTGTGAAACAACATCCAATCGTTTATCAATGATTATTTATAACTTCTTTGTGTTGGTTTTACAATGTCAAAGCTCAATGCTTCTTTATGCAATTCCCAGCTGCTATCTCCTTTATTTTCCCATGCGGCTACGTATGCATAGTTTTCATCGTCTCTTTTTGCTTCACCATCTTCTGTTTGACTTTCCTCTCTAAAGTGACCACCACAACTTTCGTTTCTATCTAGTGCATCTAAACACATCAATTCTCCCAATTCAATCAAATCTGCTACCCTACCGGCTTTGTCTAATTCTAAATTAAAAGAATTGATTTCTCCAGGAATTCTAACATCGCTCCAAAACTCTTTTTTCAAGGCACGAACTTCTTCAATGGCTTGTTTTAATCCTTTTTCACTTCTTGCCATTCCGCATTTATCCCAAATGATTTTACCCAATCTTTTATGAAAACTTTCAACGGTTTGTTTTCCTTTAATATTTATTAGTGTATTCAAACGATCTGAAACTGCTTTTTGGGCTTCAGCGAATGCAGAATGATCGGTTGAAATTGAATTCGTATGAATTTCGTCTGCTAAATAATTTCCTAAAGTATATGGAATTACAAAATAACCATCGGCCAAACCTTGCATTAATGCAGAAGCACCCAAACGATTGGCACCATGATCACTGAAGTTTGCTTCGCCTAAGGCGTACAAACCTTTTACTGTAGTTTGTAATTCGTAATCAACCCACAATCCGCCCATGGTGTAATGCACCGCTGGATATATACGCATTGGAGTTTCGTATGGATTTTCACCAGTTATTTTTTGATACATTTCAAATAAGTTGCCATATTTTTCTTCTACAACTTTCTTTCCTAAAGCAACAATTTCTTCGTGGCTTAAATTGTCATTACCGGCTTTACCTGCTTCTATTTTACCATAACGAACAATCGCATCTTTATAATCTAAATAAACCGCCATTTTTGTAGTTCCTACACCGTAACCCTCATCACATCTTTCTTTGGCTGCTCTTGATGCAACGTCGCGCGGTACAAGGTTTCCAAATGCTGGATATCTTCTTTCTAAATAATAATCTCTTTCATTTTCTGGAATGTCTTTTGGATTTCTACTCTCTTCTTTTTTTAATGGCACCCAAATTCTACCGTCATTTCTCAAACTCTCGCTCATCAAGGTTAATTTACTTTGATGGTCGCCACTAACGGGTATGCATGTAGGATGGATTTGCGTAAAACAAGGATTTCCAAAAAACGCTCCTTTTTTATGCGCTTTCCATGCAGCGGTAACATTGCTACCCATTGCATTTGTACTCAAATAAAATACGTTTCCGTATCCACCAGAACATAATAAAACCGCATGTCCAAAATGACTTTCCAATTCGCCACTAACTAAATCTCTTGCTATAATTCCTCTCGCCTTGTCATCTATTTTAACTACATCAAGCATTTCATGTCTTGTGTACATTTTCACGTTACCTAAAGCCACTTGTCTTTCTAAAGCACTGTATGCACCCAATAACAATTGCTGACCTGTTTGACCTGCAGCGTAGAACGTACGTTGTACCTGCGTTCCGCCAAAAGAACGATTACTTAACAAGCCACCATACTCACGGGCAAACGGAACACCTTGAGCAACGCACTGGTCAATAATAGAAGTACTAACTTCGGCCAAACGGTGAACGTTTGCTTCTCTTGCGCGATAGTCACCACCTTTTACCGTATCATAAAATAGACGAAAAACAGAATCACCATCATTTTGATAATTCTTTGCGGCATTGATACCACCTTGAGCAGCAATACTGTGCGCACGACGAGGACTATCTTGAAAACAAAAAGCTTTTACTTTATATCCCAATTCACCGAGAGAAGCTGCTGCTGAAGCGCCGGCTAAACCAGTACCCACCACAATTACTTCTAATTTTCTTTTATTGGCTGGATTAACCAACTTTACATGTCCTTTGTAATCAGTCCACTTTTTGTCCATTTCTCCATGTGGAATCTTTGCATCTAAAGCCATATTCGTAGAATTAAAAATTAAAAAGCTAATATTATTTTATCCAATCAAAAAACATTGCGATTGGCATCGATGCAAATAATAAACAAATGATTATTGCATAACCAAATCCAATAGATTTTATTAAAGGAGTGTATTTTTTATGATTGAAGCCCAATGATTGGAACGCACTTTGAAAACCATGATACAAATGCCAGAACAAGGCAATAACGCCAGCAACATATAAGCCAACGATCCAATTCACACTAAAAACTTCTTTCATTTCTTCAAATAAATTGTGTGGTGCATCTCCTTTTACATACAAGGCTACTTTAGTATCTACATAAAAATGAGACAAATGCATAACTAAAAACAACAAAAGCAAGGTTCCTAAAATCGCCATAGAACGGCTGTACCATTTGCTGTTTTTATTGGGTTGGCTGTATGCATATTTTACAGGTCTAGCATTTTTGTTTTGACTCCATAACATCAGTCCTTGAATGATGTGCGTGATTAAACCGGCAAATAAACCCAATTCTAAAAAGCGCATAATCCAGTTGTGGCTCATAAAGCGCGCCATTTCATTAAACGTTTTACCTCCATCATTTAAGAAAATACAAGCATTGATGCTGGCATGAACGATTAAAAATAAAATTAAAAAAAGACCGGTAAAAGCCATCACGTACTTTTTACCAAGTGAAGATGTGAAAAAATGTTTCCAAGTCATAAGTGAAATTTGAAAGGTAAATTCAGTTGCAAAAATAAGGGGAGAAAATTCAAAATAGAATTTTTATTATAGCTTTTTATTAAAGATTGAGTTGATAGTTAAACAATTATGTTATTCTAATCTTTTCATCAATTCATTATCTAATGTTTGAAAAATTATTTCCGGCTTTAATGTTCGCCATTGATCCAGCTCAAAAAAATGTACATAATTGGTTATTCTCGCCTTCTTAAAATCATGTTTTGTAGCCTCGGGCATATTCAAAATAACCACCCAACCATTATCATCTTCCAATTGCTCGTGCCACTCTTCGTAATAACTGTCATCACTGCTGTGGAAATTAAGCACGTTTTCAGAAAGCAATATGTATTTTGAAATGCCAAGTTGAAACAACACGTCTGTAATGTTTCTTCTGATGGTCATGATGTCGTTTTCAATGGCGTCGTTCCATTCGCCAATTAATTCTATAATGGCAAAATGTAAATCATAATCAACAAATAAAATCTTCATGTACATCGTTTTGGAACCGAATTCATCCCACTGCGGATGCACGTAATAGTTATACAGCGTTTTGGTATATTCAAATTCACTGTATTCGTTTCCATAAAAAGGCGACAGTCGATCTTCTTCAGCGACGTATAAATGACGCCAATTGTAGTAAGGTTCTATGTTTTGCATAAAAAAAATAAAAAGGTCGGCAAATAAGCCAACCTATAATTGTATAAAATGTATTAAAAATCGACTAACAATTTTCTACTATTAAAGCTGACGCTCCTCCTCCACCATTACAAATACCGGCTGCACCAAATTGAGCATTGTTTTGTTTGAGTACATTAATTAAAGTAACAATGATACGAGCGCCACTGCAACCTAAAGGATGACCTAGTGAAACAGCTCCACCGTTTACATTAACTTTTTGTGGATCAAGATTCATGCGTTTTGTATTTTCAATACCCACAACAGAAAACGCTTCATTTAATTCCCAATATTGAATTTGCTCCATTGTTAACCCTGCTTTTTCTACCGCTTTTGGAACTGCCATTGAGGGTGTAGTTGTAAACCACTCTGGCGCTTGTTCTGCATCAGCAAAAGATTTGATTTTTGCAATAGGTGTTAAGCCCAATTCTTCAGCCTTTTTTTTGCTGATTAAAACCACGGCAGCCGCACCATCATTCATTGTGGAAGCATTGGCAGCAGTAACTGACCCGTCTTTTAGGAAAGCACTTTTTAACCCTGGAATTTTGTCGAACATTACATTAAATGGCTCTTCATCTTTATAGAAAAGAATTGGATCTCCTTTTTTCTGCGGGATAGACACGGGTATAATTTCATTTTCAAATTTTCCATTTTGAGATGCCGCCTGACTTCTTTTATAACTTTCAATAGCGAAAGCATCTTGATCTTCTCTAGATATTCCACAAGTTGAAGCGCACATTTCAGCAGCAACGCCCATTGCTTTTCCATCATACACATCCGTTAAACCATCTTTAACCAATCCATCAATAAGCGAAACGTTGCCGTATTTATTTCCCCATCTCATATTTTCAGAATAAAAAGGCACATTGCTCATGCTTTCCATTCCACCAGCAACAATAATATCTGCATCTCCAAGCATGATGCTTTGTGCTGCGATAGCGATAGATTTCATTCCACTTGCACAAACTTTATTAACAGTAGTGCAAATAACAGAATCAGACAAACCAGCAAATTTCGCCGCTTGTCTAGCAGGTGCTTGCCCAAGATTTGCTTGTATTACAGAACCCATAATCACTTCATTTACTTGATCTGGATTTATGCCAGATTTTTCAATTGCTCCTTTAATGGCGAATGCTCCCAATTGTGTGGCTGAAAAACTTTTCAATGTTCCGCCAAAACTACCAATTGGGGTTCTAACTGCGGATAAAATGTACACTTCATTCATAATTTATAGTTGGTTTTTAATTTAAAAAGGGATGATACATTTCTCTAAATAAAAATTATTTATTCACAAGAAAAAAATTGACAAAAAAAATATTTTTTAAAACACAAAATTAAGCAAATTCATTTTTCGAAATTAAAAATTATCCCTTAATCCCAATGGAAAATTTTATGGAAAATTTTAAATAGAATGCGATTAATTTGCATTTGTAATAACCCTTTATTATTTTTGAATATGCCACTGAAATTGAATGGTATCTTTATCCATAATTTTTGGAAATCACCCATACAACTAAATAATTTATTTTTTTGAACATAATAAATACATCAATTTATAGTTATGTGTAAATAATCTTAATCGTACCCATATAAATCAACGATGAATTGAAAAAAAATCAAGACATTTAATTGCATTTAAAAATTAAACCCTCATGTTACCACAAATAAAAAAATTTCAACTTATCATTTTTGCAACATTGCTTATCGTTCAATTCAGTTCATGTCTATCCACTGAAAAAGCTTCCTATTTTTCAAATGTTACCAACTCGAGTATTGACATTGAAAGAGAAAACGAATTAGAACCGAATATTCAAAGGAACGACATTTTAAGTATTTTCATAAGTAGTTTGAGCCCGGAAGCATCTGCAGTTTTTAACACCACCAATACACAAGCCACGAGCACATCCACTACAACGGGATCAACAAGTGCTGGTGGATATTTGGTAAATGCAGAAGGTACCATTCAATTGCCTATACTTGGCAATATAAAAGCAGAAGGACTAACCAAAAAACAATTAAAAACAAACCTTACGAATTTAATAAATGAAAAAAAATTATTGATTGACCCTGTTGTTACTATTCGTCATTTGAATTATGAAGTAACCATAATTGGAGAAGTTGGAAAACCTACCGTAATCAATGTGCCTAATGAAAAAATATCTATGTTAAAAGCACTAGGAATTGCCGGTGACATTACGATTTATGGAAAAAAAGAAAACGTGCTACTTATCAGAGAAATTGAGGGGAAAAGAATCGTCAACAGAATTGATTTGAATTCAAAAAACTTTTTATCATCTCCTTATTATTATTTGCAACCCAATGACGTAGTATATGTAGAAGCCAACGAAAGAAAAGTATTAAACGCAAACAGAAATCAACAATTACTGCCTACAATTTTAAGTGCTTTATCTATTGTAGCTGTTGTAATTACTACTTTAATCAGAAACTAGATACAATTTAATCTGTTATTATTACCCCATTTAGAAAATATACTTAAATAAAATGAATCAACCCAAAAAGAAAAAAGTAGTTGTAAAGCAAGAAGAAAGCTTAATTGTTCAACTTTTCTCCCGATATGTTTTTTATTGGCCTTTGTTTTTAGCATTGACATTAGTATTTGGAACTGCAGCCTTTTTTTATCTCCGATACACCACTCCAATGTATGAGGCCAATGCAACCATGATTATAAAGGATGAAAAAAAAGGAACAGAAAATTCAAAGGGTGTTGATGAATTGAATATGATTAATAGTAAAAAAATAATTGAAAATGAAATTGAAGTTTTACAATCGCGATCAATCATGGAGAATGTTGTGAAGAATTTACATCTTTATGCCCCAATTTCTCATGAAGGAAAAATCAGATCTTTATCTGCTTATACCCTTTCTCCTGTTACAATTATTGTTGAAAATCCTGATGAATTAATAGAAGCAAAAAACGTCAACTTTAAATATGATAAAACAACTGAAAAAATATTTATTAATGGCATTTATTCTGGGAAATTAAACGAATGGATAACGACAAAATATGCCAAAATAAAATTTGTGAAAAATAAAAGTTATAGTCCTTCTAATTTACAAAAATCATTTGAATTTTCGTTTATTCCTGTTAAAGAAATGACGATGAGATTGTTGATAGCGTTACAAATAACATCAGCCAACAAGTTGTCCTCAATTATTTCATTGAGCTATAAAGATGAGGTTCCTAAAAGATCTGAAGATGTTGTAAATGAGCTGATTGCAATGTATGATCAAGCATCGGTAAATGAAAAAAATTCGCTAGCAAAAAATACACTTCAATTTGTAAACGAAAGATTAAACATAGTTTCTACTGACCTTGATTCGATCGAACAAACGGTTCAAAAGTATAAAACAGGAACAGGTGCGCAAGATATCAGTACACAAGGACAACTATATCTACAAAATGTAAGTAATAACGATCAAGAACTTGGGAAAATAAATATGCAGCTTGCCATTTTAAATCAAGTAGACCAAGCCGTTTCTAAAGGGAATAGTGGGTCATTAGGTATAAATCCAACTTCAATTGGAATAACTGATCCAGGATTAACGCAATTGATCTCAGATCTTAACAGTAAAGAGTTAGAATACGAACGCCTTAAGAAAACTGTTGCAGAAAATAACCCAATGTTGATTTCAATACGAGATCAAATCAATAAAATAAAGCCTGATATTCAAAATAACTTGGTTACACAACGTAAAAACTTAGAAATCAGTCAGAACAATTTTATGCGAACAAATAATGCTTACAATTCAATGTTGAGAACTATTCCTCAAAAAGAGCGCGATATACTTGAAATTAGCAGAGATCAAAATGTCAAAAACAGCATTTATTCATTTTTGCTTCAAAAAAAGGAAGAAAGTGAACTGTCATATGCATCAACGCTTTCCGACAGTAGAGTGATTAATAGTGCTCAAGCCAGCAAATACCCGGTAAGTCCGAATAAAAAACTGATTTTTATAGGTGCAATTTTGGCTTCACTGGTACTTGGCATTTTGTTTATTACGGCTAAAGATTTTTTAAATAGTAAGATTTTATATAGAAAGGATTTAGAATCAATGACAGCTATACCTGTGTTGGGAGAAATTGCGCAAAATGATGGTAAAGAAAGTATAGTAATTGGAGCAGGAAAACGAAGTTTCATCGCAGAAGAATTTAGAAAAATACGTGCATCCCTTCATTTTCTTGGGATAAACGCTGATAATAAAAAGATTTTGGTAACCTCAAGTATTCCTGGAGAAGGGAAAAGTTTTGTATCTGGAAACTTTGCCATTAGTAATGCATTAACTGGTAAAAAAGTATGTTTAATCGACATTGATTTGCACAATCCCGGCCTCGGAAAAATGTTTGGAAAAACAACAGAAGATCCAGGAATTAGCGATTATTTAAACGGTAAAAAGCAACCTGAAGACATTATAAAAAAAGTTCCTGAATTCGAAAATCTGTTTTTTGTTTCATCTGGAGCGATACATGAAAGCCCCTCTGAATTGTTATTAAATGGAAAAATAAAAGATTTTATTGCTTACTTAGAAAATAAATTTGATTTAATAATTTTAGATACGGCACCTTCAGTTTTAATTACAGATGCCTATTATTTAACGGATTTATGCGATGCAACTTTATACATTGTAAGACATAAATACACACCAAAAATGATTATTAAAAGAATTGATGAAACATTGGAAATCAATCCATTAAAAAACATAGCCATAATTTTTAATGGCGTTAAAAAAAGAGGATTTTTTAAAAACAATTATGGGTATGGGTATGATTATGTATATGGCGGAAAATACGGCCTCACCGACGATAAAAAAAAGAAATCTAAAACACAAGAATCAAGATCATAAAGAAATAATAAAAATATCATTGTAAATAATTGTGATTTGTACGTATTTCTACTTACATTTGTTTTTCAACAGACTAACCAAATTTTATCTTAATATTCTAACCGAAGCAACCTTACTCGTATCTATCCGATGAATGACTGTATTTGTTATTCACCAAAAACACCGTTATGATAAAAAATTGGTATGCCGTTTACACTAAGCCTAAATGCGAAAGAAAAGTTTCGTCTTTGCTTACTAAGAAAAAAATTGACAATTACTGTCCTTTAAACAAACAAACAAATAGTGAACATAGTGAGAAGGAAAAAGAATCGCTTAATCCACTATTCACTTCTTTTGTTTTTGTTTATACTTGTTCAGACAAAATTGAATACATCAAACAAATGAGTGACATCATCAATTTTGTATATTGGCTTGGTAGACCTGTTGAGCTGAAAGGAATCGAGATAGAGAACATTCAAGAATTTGTGGCCGCTTATAATAATGTTTACATCGAAAAATCTGAAGTTTCATTAAATAAAATGGTTCGTGTGGTTACCAAACAGCCCATGATTTCAACTGAAAACGATGTTATAGTAATGAATCGTACCATCGTAAAACTTACACTTCCAACACTTGGTTTTACACTATGCGCACACACTAATTTCGATCATGTTGAAGTGTCTGAAACTGAGTACAGAATCCCACAAATGATTTCATAGTAGAAACTTGCATAGTGTTAGCATTGCGAATAATTCTAATTCAGTAAAATAATCTTACACATTTAATTAATACACAACTCGATTTTTTATCATTTAAAAAATCGAGTTGTCTTATTGTATAGTGTCTATATCTCGTTGTTTGTATTAATTCAATATGAATAGTGTGTATTATAAAAAAAACTAACTAATTTTATCCATATTCAAAGTACTTATTACATATTGTACTAAGTAATTTGAAAACGTTTAATTTACCTCATTACCAACTATAACAAGAAATAAATGGAATTGTCCATCAGAAACATTGCTGCCTGGCTAATGTCTAACTTTTACATTATCACTGGGAAAATTAATAACGTAAAAAAATCGGCGAAAAATGGCGAAATTCTTTTTTCTGTGTATTTCCACAATCCAAGTAAAAAATTATTTGAAGGATGTGTGAAATGGTTTTTAAAAAATGGATTTTCAATCATTTCAACTGAAGAGTTAAACTCAATCATTAGAAACAATAAACCAATTCCTGCTTCTTCTGTAGTGTTTACCGTTGATGATGGATGGAAAGAAAACAAGGAAAACATAGTAGCAGTTGCAGATTGTTATAAAATTCCGGTTACTATTTTTGTTACCACTTCGCCTGTAGAAACTGGAGAATCCTATTGGTGGTCTTATATACAAAAAGCATTCGATAAAAAGTTGACCAATCATTCTGTTGGAGCTTTGAAATTGGTACCCAACGAACAAAGAATGCAAGAATTGGAGCGTATTAAACCCAATGTACCCAACGATAGAGATGCATTAACGATTGAAGAGGTAAAAACCATTTCTCAATCACCATATATTTCAATAGGAAGCCACACGGTTACTCACCCTATTTTAACCATGTGCAACGATGAAAAATCACAACATGAAATAGTTGAATCCAAAAAAACGCTCGAAAATTGGACAAACAAACCGGTTCAATTCTTTGCATTTCCAAATGGGAATTACACCCAAAGGGAAATAAATGTATTGAAATCCAATGGATTTCAGATGGCATTCACAACAAAACCCGAATATGTTACGTTAAATAGTTTTAAATCACCATTTGAAATTCCAAGATTCGACGTTTTGGAAGATGTTTCTTTTGCAGAAAATATTATTCGTATGACTGGAGTATGGTTTGAAAAAAGAAACAATAAATAAAAAATAGCATGAGTTTTTTAAAGCTTTTAGCATTTCTAAATGTGTTTATTTTTTTAGGGATTATGCTGTTCGGTAAAATGGAGCGAAACAAAGCTTTTATACTTTTCATATTACTTTCATACCCATTACAACATATTCTTTTATTTGCCGACTTACATTCATTTGATGTAATTGTTTTTTCTTTTTATTTTATTTTTTACAAAAGAAAGGGGTTAAAAAACAATGAAACAATTATTTATGGGTATTTATTAGCATTTTTGGCATTAATCGTAATTGTTGGATTTGTTTTTTCTACCGTGGGAATTGATAGCGAAAATATAATTAAATTCATTACAATTTTTCCCATTTTTATTTACGGAAAGATTTTTATAGACGAATGTATTTCCGATCCTACATTTTTGGAATCAATTTTAAAGTGCTTTAGGTTTATGCTTGGATTTGGCTTATGTTTTCTTATTCTACAAATGGCCTTTGGCTTAAAAGTATCATTAGTAAAAACATTAAACCCAAATGTAATTATCACAAATAGTATAAGATACCCTGGCATATTTTCTGATCCACAACAATTTTCTCAGTTTTTAGGCGCTTGTAGTTTTTTATGCTTAATAAAATTTGATGATCAAAAATTACCAAAAATCAATTTGGTACTTTTTGGGTTATCCGTAATAAGTATAATGGCGGCAGGCGGTAGAGCAGGATTAATGGGCTGGGTTCTTGGATTATTATTTGTTTTGTTTTTTAGCAAACCAAAATATAAAATCGCGATTGTTTTATCAGCGGTAATAATCTTTTTCATTGCGCTTAATTTTCAAGATAAGCTTTCCATTTTCAATAGAGGTAGCGATTTGAATGAAACGTATGATTTCAGAGCAAGCATTTGGGCTGATGCCTTTGAAATTTTTGAACAAAACTTATATTGGGGTATTGGATTGGGCAATTATGGAAAATATGTTTTTCTACATTATCCAGATCAAATTTGGATGATAAACAATGAAGTATCATCCTTTGACCAACCCGAAAGCGGCTACCTTTTAATATTAACCGAAATGGGTGCTTTAGGCTTTGCATCAATTTTTACTTTTGTCATTTTTCCTATCATTCAAACTTTTTACTATTATTTAAAAACAAAAGATATAAACTTCATTCTGATGATCTCAAGTATGATTTGTTGGTTAATTGGTTTTTATTCCACATATTCCTTTGGAGATATTAGAATTAAAATTTTGGTAGGATCAATCATTGCTTTAATGATCGTTTATAGAACTATATTGAAATCAACTGATCAAATTGAGCTTGAGGAAGAAAACGTAACTGAAACCCTTACAGAAAACTAAAGCGATTACATTGAGAAACATATTTAACCTAAAATCTTCTTTTAAAAATAAACTGTTTACCAATAGTGTTTGGGGTGTTGTTTCTAACATTATTCAAAATATACTTTTCAGTGTTTTCTTTGTGATTATTGCAAGAATTTATTCTAAAGCAGATTTTGGTCACTATGTAATTGCAAATACACTTTACTCATTTATGTTGGGATTTTCATCATTAGGTCTTGGACATTGGTTTATAAGAGAAATCATAAACAATGAAAACAAATCAACACTAACGAATAAATTTTTTAAAGTACAGTTATTAATTGGTATTTTTTTTTATGTTATAAATGTGATTGCTTCATACTTGCTTTATGACAACCAAATGATTCGTACACTTTCAGTAATCATTGGCATTAACATCATTTTCGATAATATTATCAATGTAATTAAGTCGTTGAATATCGCTTATCAAGAACAACAAAAAACATTTTTACTTTTAACAGTTGAAGCTGTATTGAAATTTTTAGTTGGATGTCTACTTTTAATTTACAAATTAGATATGATTTTGCTTTCTTTAATATTAATTGGATTGCGACTTATCACATTGAATCTTTTCATCAAAATGGGCAGTTCAAATTCAATTGGATTGAAAGAAATCATTCGGGTTAAAATCGACTGGACTGAAATAAAAAAAATTATTTTATCCAATTGGTCATTTATCATAATCAGTAGCTTGTCGGTTGTAAATTGGAGAATTGGTAATATTCTTGTTTCAAAAATCTTAACCATTCAAGATGTAGCTAATTATGAAATTGCGTTTAAATTCTTTTCCCTTGCATATCTAATTCCTATTATCGTAACTTCTTCTTTATATCCAATGCTGATTAATGCTTTCAAAGATGGGCCAGAAAAATTAAAATCTTTATATAATAAGGCCTATTTGCCATTATGTATTTATGGTTTACTTTCTTTTACTTTTGTTTATGCATTTGCTGATTATTTAGTTCCATTTGTATTTGGCAAAAGCTATAACGATACTGCTTTGTATTGCAAACAAATGTTTTATGTAATGCTCATTTTTCCAACTATTTTTTTACAAGCGAATGTTATTTTAACCCTTAAGCTTGAGAAATTTGACATGATTTGTAATATTATAAGTGTGTTGGTAAATGTGGGCATTTGTATCATTGGGTTTCATTTTTACAAGTCGCTAACTGTAGTAAATGTTGCTATTTTCACGTCATTTTTTGTTTTCCACATCATTCAAGACGTCATTCTTATTAAAAATAAAATAACCAGTATAAAACACGTACTGCTCTTCTATTTATTCACAACGATTGCTATTGCATTTTATATTCTATCTGATTTCTATTTGAATTCTGGAATAAATTTCATGCTTTTTTGGGCAATCATTTTAATAATTGGAATTAGCCAATTCAAGAAAATTAAAATTGCTTACTCTACAAAATAAAAAAATAATGAAGGTTGCTTTTTATACATCAGCGTATTTTATTGATTGTGCCATTGAAACCATACAATCAATTAAAGACAAAGTTTCTTTGCATTTGTACATTGAGATCTCAGAGATTTCAAAAAAATCAACTATTTTAAATATTGACAATCTCCAATCATTTGACTTTATTGAAGATGCGGAAAAAGTATTAGGACCAGAGCAATGGATAAAGTTCAAACCTTATTTTGATGGCATTACAATGGTTAAATTTATTGTGCATAAAAACAGTAAAAGCTTATCGATTGAAAGTCTATTTTCTGCAATGAAACTTGGTAAATATTTTCAAAAAATGAACTTCGACATTATGCATTTTGACAATATTTCTCAACGCAGTTTTGGACTTTATCCATTTTTAAATAAAACAAAATTGGTCATCACCCTTCATGATCCTAAGCCACATACCGGCGAAAACAGTTGGAAAACTTATTTAAAATTCAACCTTTATGTTCCAAAAGCTAAAGCATTTATTCAATACGCTGAATTTTCAAAAACGTTATTAAAAAAAGTTTTTCCTAAGGTAAATGTACCTGTAAATTGTATCCAACTTCTACCCTATTCTTTTATGAGAAATTATTTACCAAAAGAACGAAAGTTGGATAATAGCATTCTTTTTTTTGGTAGACTATCTCCTTACAAAGGCGTTGATTTGCTTTTAAATGCAATCCCAATTGTTTTAGAGAAATATCCCAATCAACAATTTGTAATTGCAGGAAGTACAAGCTATGATTTTCATTTTGATGAAGTATTAATTTCAACATACAAAAACAACATTACAATTATAAACAAATATTTATCCTTAGAAGAAGTTGCTGCCCTAATTGATAAATGTGCTTTTGTGGTTTGTCCTTATAGGGATGCTACTCAAAGCGGGGTTTTGAGTACAACTTTTGCGTTTGGAAAAACGGCAATTGCATCAAATGTTGGCTCTTTTAGGGAATATATTACTGATGGAATAAATGGTTTAATTTCAGAACCAGATGCAATCGATTTGGCAAAAAAAATAATCATGGCAATTGAAAATGATTTTTATAAAAAATTAGAATCAAATGTAAATTCAAGCCACACCCCAGAAAAGCTAAATAAATTTGGTGACATCATTTTGTCGACTTATCAAAATGTATTAAAAGCATAACATTATTAACACTTGAATTTTTCATTTTAGAAAAGTACAAAAGCTGACAACCTAGTATAATTAATTATGATTAAAGTACTAATTCCTATAAACGAGTTTCCAACGGATATCAACAATATCAGAGGCGGCGTGCATGCTGCTTTAAAAAATCTATTGATTGGATTTTCAAATAAAGAAATAATTGTTCGTGTTATCTCCTTCAATAAAGAAATCAAACAAAACACCATTAAAAAATTTGCGGACAATATTGAAATCCATTACACATTTGAAGGCGCACTACCCTTTCATTCGTTAAATTATTTTTTTATCGATTCCTTTAAATTAAAAAAACATGTCAAAGCATTCAAACCTGATATCATTCATTTTGAAGCGGGAGATGCTTTTTTACTGTCTCAATTATTGATTAATAAAAAGATACCCTATTTACTTACCATTCATGGTATTGCAATTGCTGAAGGAAAAGTTGAACGAAGCTTACACAAAAAATTGAGTTCCTATTTTAACGGATTTCTTGATAAATTACTATTTCCTAAAAACATTATACACCTTTCTAATTACTCGAAAAAAATATATGCCAATAAAAAAATTGACAATCAAGTCATTATTCCAAACGCTTTAAGTGAACATTTTTACAACCTCCAACTGAAATCTACAACTGAAAACAAATTGATTTTTATTGGCGTATTAAATGATAATAAAAATTTATTACTGCTACTTGAAGCCATGAAAATGCTAAACAAAAAAAACATGCATTTCCATCTAGATGTTTTGGGTGATTTTAAAGATTTGAACTACAAAACAACAATAGAAGATTTCATTAGTCAAAACCAATTACAAGATCAAGTATATTTTCATGGTTGGGTTAAACAAAGTGATACATTAAAGTTGATAGAAGCTGCTGATATTTTAGTACTTGCTTCAAAACAAGAATCGCTTCCTATGGTAATTGCAGAATCAATGGCTGCTGGAAAAGCGATAGTTGCTTCAAACATTGGTGGCGTTTCTGAAATGGTACAACAAAATGTAAATGGCTTTTTGTTTGAGCCAAATAAAGTTTCAGCACTTTCAGATTGCCTGGAGAAATTATATAACAATAACAACACGATTCAACAGTTTTCAGTTGCGTCTAATAAAATAGCATCGACGATGTTTCACTGTAATGAGATTGCAAAACAAACAATTTCATTTTACCAAAAGATATTATCTAATAATAATTTTAAACAAATTTTATAAATAAGATTAATGATAAATTATACTAAAAAATTCAAATTTTTTAATGTTCACGAAAGATGGTTTCAATATCATTTTAATTGGAAAGATGCTTTTTCAATGGTGAGGTTATTGCATTTAAAAGAAAAATCAAATCAGTTTATTCCAGCCATTAGAAATACAACACATACGGTTGAACTAAATCTTGAACCAGAGATTAATGCCATTTTCAGTAGTTTTTCGAATACCATAAAACAAGAAATAAAGAAGTCAAAGGCCGAAGGTGTTATTTGTACTTTTAATAATCATAATATTGAATTTTTTGTATCCTTCTACAACGAATTTGCACAAGCTAAAAATATTTATACGACCAATGTGGAAAGAATTAATGAAATGAAGGATTTTTTCTACATTTCGTATGCACAATTAAATGACGAAGTTTTGGTTGCACACAGTTATCTTGTTGATCCTAAAATGAAAATTGTTCGTTTGTTTCATTCTGCTAACAGAAGACTTGATGCTTCAATAGACAGTAAATTAATTGGCAGAGCAAATAAATGTTTAACTTTCGAAGATATTCTACATTTTAAAAACTTAGGAATTGAAACCATGGACTTTGGTGGTTATGCAAATAATACCACAAACAAAAGCCTAAAAGGAATAAATGATTTCAAATTGGCTTTTGGTGGAAAAGTTGTAGAATGTATTAATTATGACTCCATTTTTTATTTCATTGTTAAAAATGTTTTTGAGATTTTTAAAAAGAGAAAAACAAATAAATGATCAGTTTCAAAAAAAAGTTTTATTTCTGGAAATTAACCGATACTTGGTTTCGATTTGATAAGGGATTATATAACGTTTTCTCTCTGAGAAAATATAGTTTCGTTCAAAACCATGAGCAAATAAAAAATTCGTTTTGTTTTAAAGAAATCT
This sequence comes from Chitinophagaceae bacterium, assembly GCA_009885535.1. Lineage (GTDB taxonomy): Bacteria > Bacteroidota > Bacteroidia > Chitinophagales > Chitinophagaceae > Ferruginibacter. The sequence goes on from VFKL01000079.1 coordinate 28,104, forward strand.
CTCATACTTTAATTACTGACCTTACACAGGATTCTGAAAGCATTCTATCCGCCATAAGCAAATCGGTTTTGAAAGAAGCCAAAAAAGCTGAATCCGAAGGCATTACATGCATCTTTAATAATGATATTGAAAAATTCATCGAATTCTATAACAAGTTTGCTGGAAATAAACAGCTTTACCAGTTTAATAAAAAATTTATTACTGAATATAAAGATTTCAATACAATTGCATATGCCGTAAAAGATGGAGAAATTTTAGCTGCTCATTTTTATCTGGTTAGTAAAAAATTCAAATTGGTTAGATCTTTTTTATCCGGATCTAGAATTGCGGATGAACAATTTGATAAAAGAACGCTTGGTATGGCGAATAAGTTTTTAAAAATTGAAGCCATACATTATTTCAAAAAATGCAATTTTGAAACTTTTGATTATGGTGGCATTGTATTAAATACCGATAATGAATCTCTAAAAGGAATTACTGAATATAAAATGTCTTTTGGTGGGAAAGTAACAACTGACGTTAGTTTTTTAAGTCCCATTTATTTTGTTCTTCTAAAAATCTTTTCTTTTATAGACCGTCGCTACAAATAAATAAAAAAACGCTATGATACAATTTAAAAAGAAATTTTACTGCTTTCAACTCAAAGAAAGTTGGTTTATATTAAATGATTCGATTTTTAAAAACTTGGGCTTGGTGAGTTATTTCTGTGTGCAAAATCCGCCAAGTAAAACGCCAATTGGATTATGTGAAGATTTTTCCTACACTTTATCTATAGATCTTAACCAAGAAATTGAACAAATAAAATCAAAGTTCAAAGCTAATCTTAAAAATAAAATCAACCAGGGTGAAAAACTGACTTTTGACATTGTTTTTAATAAAGACATTTCAACTTTTATAGATTTTTATAACCAGTTTGCCGGCAGGAAGAACATCTATCAAATGAACGAACAAATGAAAAAAGCCCTACCACAAAATCGGTTTTTGGTGGGTTATTCAACATTGAATGGTGAAATTTTAAGTGCTAATTTATATATTTATGATGATGAATTAGGAATCGTGCGATGGTTTCTTGGAAGTAGTTCGCGACTAAATGATAATGTAGATAAAAAAACAATTGGGATTTCTAATAAATTTCTTTTATTCAAATCATTAATTCATTTTAAAGAATTAAAACTACAGAAATTTGATTTCGGCGGTTATGCTGAAAATACCACAAACAAAAGTTTAAAAGGAATAAATGATTTCAAAGCTGCTTTTGGAGGTGAAAAAGAAAAATGTATCTCTTATCATTCTTTGCTGTACTGTTTTTTATTAAAAATATCTCAAAAATTAGATAGGAGATTTTCAAATTAAAAGTGAAAATTTAAAAGTAAAAAAAATGAATCATCAAAGAAAAATAGCTTTTAATATTTTGCATTTTGACTTAATTATGAGCAAATGAAAAAACTAATTGATAAACTGTTTATAAAACAATGGAGCATTGGAATAACAAATGCCAGTATTGATGATATTATTTCAAACAAGATTTCCAAAAAATCATTTACTTGGTTACCGATAAAAGACAATACCCGTTTTTTTGCCGATCCATTTGTATTTAAAAACCCAAATGGAAATATCGAAATCATTTTTGAAGATTATTCCAGTTATAATTACGGAAAAATTTCATTAGCAAGTTTGAGTCCTCAGTTTTCAAACTTATCCATTAAGCCTTTATTGGATACGGGGTTTCATTTGTCATACCCTTCTGTTTTTTTGCAAAATAATAAAACTTACATTATACCAGAATCCAGTAAAGAAGGCGGTTTGCATTGTTATGAATTTGATTTTGAAACGAAATCCTTAATTAATAAAAGAACCATCATCGAAAACGAACCCCTACTCGATTCTACAATTCTTTTTCACAATAATAAATATTGGCTATTTGCAACTAAGCGTGGTTCAAAGAGCAACAGCGATTTATACATTTATCATTCCGATAAATGGGACGGTGATTATGTAGCTCACAAGGGAAATCCGGTTAAAACATCGCTTTCGGGTAGCAGACCTGCAGGAAATTTTATTGTTCATAACAACATTATTTACCGTCCTACTCAAAACAGTGCCGAATATTATGGAAAATCAATTATTCTTCAAAAAATCAATCATTTGAGTGAAGAAAAATTTGAAGAAATAGCCACAACAGAATTGATATTACAAAAAAACAATAAATTTAATTTCGGGATACATACAATAAATATCACAAATGACGTTATAGTGGTGGATGGTCTGAGAAAAATTTTCAGTCCATTTACCCAGATTAAGATTTTTTTAAATAAAGCATTAAAACTTATTTGAATTGGTTTTTTAGTATTTTTGATGATATATTGATATATTCAATGTATTAATTTTTATAACAATTACCTCTGCCCCCTTATGAATCAATGGTCAAAATATTTTGCCAAAAATAATCTCATTACACAAATCGAGATTAACCGCATAGATAAATTGTATCATCTCAGCAGTGAAGCATTACTTCAACGATACAACGAAAAATTTATTTCTATTTTCAAACATGCTTTTAATCATTCCACTTTTTATAAAAGTTTATATCAAACAAATGGTATTAGTATTAATGACATAAAGGATTTATCTGACATTAATAAATTGCCCATTATAAATAAGGATTTAATAAAGCACGAAATTGATAATATTTACACCAATTTCAACTTTTTAAAAATAACCGGATTAACCAGTGGTACTTCAGGTTCGCCATTGACTTTATATAGAACTCCATTTGATATTGCAACTGAGCAAGCATACATACGTCATTATAGAAAAATGTATGGATTCAATTTTGGACAGCCAATATTATCCATTAGGGGTATGTTGGGCAAATCTGTAACACATGAATATTTTAAACCGGCTAATATTTTATACATTTCAAGTCCTAATATCAATAAATCAACCATTGAAATGTATTATGATTTAATACAGAAATTCAAACCGGTTGCTGTAGAAGCATTTCCCAGTTATTTACACAAATTCTGTTCTGAGCTTGAAAAAAAAGACTTAAAACTTGAAATCCCTCTTTCTTTTACGTCTTCAGAAACTTTATTGAGTTGGCAGCGCGAAAAAATAGAGCCATTTTTAAACACAAAAATATTTGATTGGTATGGTAATGCAGAACGTTCAATTCTGTTGGCACAAAATGCGAAAATGGAGTATTATCCAATGCCACTTTATTCAATAAATGAATTTAGAGAAAAGGATGTTATAACAACAAATCTGATAAACAAGTCTTTTCCGTTAATACGTTACAATGTAGATGACCAAATTGAAGTAACAACAAATGATTTTTTGCAAAATCAAATAAGCCCGAAAGTTAAAAGTATTTCAGGCCGACAAAGTGAAAATGTAATTTTAAAAGATGGCAGTCATGTAGGATGTATTGACCATACATTTAAAGGGGTAAAAAATATTGAAATGGCTCAAGTACATCAGTACAATGTGCAAGACCCTATTGAAATTAAGTTGGTAGTAAATCCTGCTTTCTCTAAAGCAGATGAAGATCAATTGAGGGCAAATTGGATACAAATGGTTGGAACAGAAATGGAGTTAAAATTTACATACTGTACTAAATCTGAATTAACTTTTAATCCCAATCAAAAATATAGATTAATTATTAAACAGAAACCTGCATAAGTTTTTTTAAATAAATGAATACAAAAATAAACGTTTTGATAACTGGTCCTATGCCACCTCCTGCAGGTGGAATCAGTATTCATTTGCAACGATTACAGCATTTATTAAAACACGAATTCAACCTTGATTTTATAGATGAATCTTCTTTGAAAAATAAATTGTATTTCAACATAAAAAGCTTGAACTTGTTTGAATATTTAAAAAAAATCCGCAATGCGGAAATACTTTTTATTCATAGTGGCAATAGGTTGTTTAAAAAAATACACATTTTAGCAGGAAAGATATTGGGAAAAAAAGTGATCATTACAATTCATGGTTATGGTAAAAAGCGTTCTTTTTTATTTCGATTGTATGACCAATTGATTTTCAACCTTGCCAATAAAATCATTTTAGTAAACCCAGAAATTCGCCAAAAATTAAATTTGAATGAAAAAAAAGTTGTAATTAAAAATGCTTTTTTACCACCAATATTAAGTGAAGAGCCTAAATTATCAAACCTAATTGAAACGAGGCTGATTGATTCGAGAAAACAAAACAAAAAGATCATTTGTGCAAACGCCTCTCGTTTGGATAGTTACAACGGAGAGGATTTATATGGTTTGGATATAGCAGTTGAAGCTACAAAAAAGCTTGTGGATGCGGGCATTCTAGTTGATGTAATTTTTATTGTATCAACATTAGAATCTGGTGAAGACAGATTTCAAAAAGCGCAAGATTTAATTCAACAATTCCAAATGCAGTCGAGCTTTTTTTTGATAAACGAAAAAGCATCTTTTGTAAAATTGATAGAACAATCGGATATTGTAATAAGACCAACAAATACTGATGGCGATTCTTTAACCATACGCGAAGGTCTTTATCTCAATAAAATCGTTTTGGCTTCTGATGTTGTGCAAAGACCAGAAGGAACGAAGCTATTTAAAACGAGGAATGCGGAGGATTTATTTGAAAAAATGAAATCATTTATAACGCAAAATAACGACAACAATAACCTAACCACAAAAGCACCTGTAGAAATTGAACAATTTTATTCAACCTTAATAAATGAAGTTTATAATGCAGGAAGATAAAATACACCAATCTTTCTCAGTGCTTAGAAAATACTGCGAAGACAATGCTTTTAAAGGATACGATCCTTATGATGGATTAAATAGTAAACTTTTTAATGCAATTCCATTTGCAAAAAAGAGCAGATTAATTCGTTTGGTTTGGATTCAATTTTTTAAACGATCTCCCATTAATTTGAGAAAGTTTGTAGGCATACAACATGAATACAATCCAAAAGCACTTGGATTATTTTTATCGGCATATTGCATTTTATATAAGCAAAACAAAAAGCCTTCAGATTTAGCACAAATTCATTTTTTCATTGAGAAAATAGAATTTTACAAATCAAAAGGCTTTTCGGGAGATTGTTGGGGTTATAATTTTGATTGGGAATCGAGGGCATTTTTTCAACCTAAATTTACACCTACAATTGTAGCCTCTACGTTTATTGCAAATGCTTTATTAGATGCCTATGAAATCACCAAAGATGAAAAGCTATTACAATCAGCAAGATCAACATGTGCGTTCATTTTAAATGATTTGAACCGCACCATTGAAAACGAAAATTCATTTGCATTTTCATATTCTCCGATTGATAAAAGCGTGGTTTATAATGCATCCTTACTTGGCGCACGTTTATTGGCCAGGGTTTATTTTTATACGAAAGAAAAAATGCTTTTTGATGCATCTAAATCCGTAATGAATTACTGTTGTAATTGCCAAAAACAAGATGGCTCATGGAGTTATGGCGCACTGCCCTTTCATCAATGGATCGACAATTTTCATACGGGATATAATTTAGAATGTATAGCTGATTATATGAAATTTACTGATGACAATTCTTATACCAAACAATTGTCGTCAGGTTTTGATTATTACATAAACACTTTTTTTACAGATTCAGGTATTGCAAAGTATTATAACAATAGCATTTACCCTATTGATATTCATGCACCATCTCAACTGGTAATAACCTTAGAAAAATTGAATAAATTAAACGAGCATAAAGCATTATTAGATAGTGTATTAAATAGAACCATTGATAAAATGCAGTCGAAAAAAGGTTATTTTTATTATCAAATTAATAAATACATCACCTCGAAAATCCCATATATGCGCTGGTCGCAGGCATGGATGTTTTTGTCGCTTACTGTTTATTTAAATTATTTTCCCAAAGAATCGAATGAATAAAAAATAGGAAGCTTTATAAGTTTCAAAAATTAAAACATCAAACTGACCCCTAAAAAATAAACCCTGTATAATGAAAATCTGGTTCGACTTATCCAACTCTCCACATATTAATATGTTTCACGATCTCATAAGAGAACTTGAATCAGATGGACATGAAATTATTATCACTTCGAGGCCATTAGCCAATACGGTGCAGTTGCTCGATCAGCGCGGATTAAAACATACAGTAATTGGGGAGCATTATGGTAAAAATATCTACAAGAAAATATTCGGTTACCCTATTCGAGTACTTCAATTGAGGAAGTTTCTCGCTCCGTTAAAGCCTGATTTAGCCATATCTCAGAGTTCATTCCATTCGCCAATAGTCGCCAAATTATTGGGCATCCCATCCATTTATACAAATGATAACGAGCATGCGATGGGCAACAAACCCGCATTTATTTTTGCCAGTACAATTTTGATTCCCGAAAATTTAGCCGTTGAAAAAATTGCCAAATTGGGCGTCTCTGCAAAAAAAATAATGCAATATCCTGGTGTCAAAGAAGGCATTTATTTGTGGAGTAAAGGAGAACGCATTCAACAAAAAAGAAAAGAAAATACAGATAAAACCATTAAAATTTTCATTCGTCCCGAACCACAAACTGCTCAATATTATAAAGGCAAAGAAAATTTTTTAGATGATATATTAATTACCTTACAACATAAATATAAAATATACGTTCTAACACGGGATAATCAACAATATATGCATTACAAACAAGATAAATTTGACAAAGTACATGTGCCCGAAAAACCAATTGATTTTGAAACCATTGCCATCGATTGTACCATTTTTATTGGTGCAGGTGGCTCTATGACAAGAGAATTGGCCATTTTAGGTATCCCAACCATTTCTGTATACCAAGATGAATTGTTGGATGTAGATGGATATTTACTTGAAAAAAAGTTAATGCAACATGAACCCAACCTTACTGCAACTAAAATTGAATTATTTTTAAATGAAATAAATCAACAATCGCCATCTATTGAATTAATGGACAAAGGAAAAAAAGCATTTCAATTATTTAAAACAGAGATTATAAAATTTAAATCAAAATGATAAAAGTAGCCCTTATTGGTGCCGGAAAAATGGGTATTTCACATCTTTCCATTTTAGGCGCACATCCTGATGTAGAAATTGTGGGTGTAGCAGATACATCGAAAATGGTAAATGATGTATTAGAGAAATACTCAGGTTTTAAAACATTTACAGATTATAAAAAAATGTTGGATGCCGTAAAACCAGATGCCGTTTTTGTAGCGATTCCCACAAAATTTCATGCAGATTTTGTAGCAGAATTATTAAACAGAAACATTCATTTGTTTGTTGAAAAACCATTTTGTTTGAAGGTTGAACAAAGTGAAAAACTATCCGCCATAGCAAAAGAAAAAAAGCTAATTAATCAAGTAGGTTATCACAATAAATTTATAAGCACTTTTGAAGAAGTTAAACGACTTGTTTCTGGTGGTCATATCGGCAACATCCAGCATTTTTTGGGTGAGGCTTACGGACCGGTAGTGTTGAAAAAGAAACAAGATACCTGGCGCTCCGATCCAGAAGAAGGAGGCGGTTGCTTAATGGATTATGCATCACACGTTATTGATTTATTGAACCATATCGTAGCTCCAATCAATACCGTTCATGGTAGTTTATTAAAGCCAATTTATTCTAATAAAGTTGAAGACGCCGTGTATGCTTTATTGGAAACAGAAAATAAAATATCGGGTGTTCTTTCAGTTAACTGGAGTGAAGAAACCTATCGAAAAATGTCTACCTCTATAACCGTTATCGGTTCTGAAGGAAAGATCATTTCTGATGCTTCAGAATTAAGGGTTTATTTCAAATCTGCGAATTGCCCAACTGGATATTCAAAAGGATGGAATGTAAAATATGTAACCGACCTTACAGAGCAAGTTGACTTTTATTTACGTGGAGAAGAATATTCAGCTCAAATAGATTATTTCATAAAAGCCATAAAAGGTGAAGTTCCAAATAATAAAAACACATTTGAATCAGCCGCAAAAACGGATAAAGTAATCAGCTTAATAAAAAACAATAAAAACAACGCATAATGGAAAGAATATTATTTGGCGACAATCAATTTTTTGCGGTTAATCATATATCAGACGAGAAATCGAGGGCACAATCCATAAAATTTAAAGAAGACAAAACCATTTTAGATACCATTGATATCGCCCGTGATTTAGGCACGGAAACATTCATGTGTACTACACACGATAGGATTATAAATATCTGTGAAATGGTGAGACAAAACCCTGAAAAGTACAAGAACTTTTCAATTTTACCTTGTATGCCATATGCCCATAAATATGCCAATGCAGTTACCGAATTAGGCATTGTAGGCACCATTCAACAATATGTTCCGGGTAATTTTTTGGGCACCATGTTTAAAGGCGGATTGGCAGTAATGTCTAAAGATTATTTATCTATAATGGAATTGATGGTGGATGCCGAGATGAAAATGTTTAAGAAAATAAATACACCCGTAATTTTTCTGCAAAATGTAGTAACAGACTTATTATTAGGGCTTGGCATGAAAGATATTTTAAAAGCGTATCATGACTATGTAATTAAAAAATATAACGTTGAGCCTGGTTTCATCACCATGAATATGCCTAAATTATTGGCTGTTTTGGAAAGTGTAGGTATTCAAAATCCGATCATTTGTTCATCAATTAATAAAGCAGGATTTAGAATGTCGGGCGGTATGGAGATTTATGAAAAAACGCTTCGTGAAAAACAAGTAAGGGCTATTGCCATGCAAGTGCTTGGTGGCGGTGCAATTCCGGCAAAAGAAGCATTGGAATATGTATGTAATTTACCCAATGTTTCCTCTATTTTATTTGGAGCCTCATCAAAACAAAACATTGCTCAAACCATTTCTTTAATTCATGAATTTGATGAGAAGAAAAAATAAATTATTCAAATGAACATAACACTAATTGCTGGAGCTAGGCCAAATTTCATGAAGATATCGCCGATTATAAAGGCGATACAAGCTGCAAATAATAATGGCATTGACATTCATTTTAGATTGGTGCATACTGGTCAACATTATGACAATGCGATGAGTGGTGGTTTTTTTGATCAATTGGGCATACCCACTCCGGATGTAAATCTTGAATGCGGAGGAGGTTCTCAAGCCGAACAGACTGCAGCCATTATGGTGAAGTTTGAAAAAGAATTGATTGCACACAAACCAGATGTGGTATTGGTTGTAGGCGATGTAACTTCTACAATGGCATGTACCATTACAGCTAAAAAATTATGCATCGATGTAGTTCATGTAGAAGCTGGAATCAGATCTGGCGATATGACCATGCCAGAAGAAATCAATAGAATGGTAACGGATTCTATTTGTGACCATTTTTTCACCACAAGCGAAACCGCACAAAAAACATTAATCAATCAACAGATCAATCCTGCACGTGTACATTTTGTAGGCAATACCATGATTGATACTTTGATGAGCAATCTAGATAAACTTCGAAAGCCAACATTTTTTGAAGCGGCTTCAATAGAAGATGAAAAGTATTTCCTTCTCACTCTACATCGACCATCGAATGTGGATGATGCCGAAAACTTAAAATCTATTTTAGATGCCATTATGAAATCGACCCTACCCTTTCCCGTTATATTTCCGGTGCATCCAAGAACCAAGCAGATTTTAAAAAACATTCAGCTCGATTATGAAAATTTAATCATGATTGAACCACAAGGTTATCTCGAATTTATTTATTTGGTAAAACATGCAAAAGGAATCATCACAGATTCTGGAGGCATTACAGAAGAAGCAACCGTGTTACATGTACCTTGTTTGACCATGCGTAATTCAACTGAAAGACCTGAAACCATTACATTAGGCACCAACGAATTAATTGGCGATGATCTTGAAAAATTAAAGTCTAGTTTAATAAAAATCATGGATAACAATTGGAAAAAAGGCAACATACCGCCTTTGTGGGATGGAAAAACAGCAGAAAGAATTGTTGACATTTTAGTTACTAAATATTTGTAGCATGATAATTCAGCATAATAATTATTAAAAAGCTGACCAATTTAAAAGTAAAAAGTAAAAAATAAAAAAGAGGGATCTATAACTTTTACCAAATAAAGTGGTATTCTTTTTTAATTTTGCATTTTGACTTAATTATTAAAACATGAATAAACAATTCAAAAGATATTTACAAGCCAGTTTAATTTTCCTGGATTTATTCATGCTAAATGCATGCTTCTTTTTGCCCAAACTAATCTTCAAAGAAAGTATCGACATGTCTTACACATCAACGTACTTTACATTTTGGATAACCACAATTTCAATATGGGTTATTTTGGCATTTTTTTCTGGTGTTTATACAGAAAAAATCATACTTCAATTTGAGACATTTACAAAAAGAACGGTTCAGGTATTTTTATTTTGGACAATATTTGATTTATTTTATTTATTTATTACCAGAGATATAAATGTATCCAGATTCTTTATTTTATTGCATTTTAGTTTTTTTGTAATTTCTATTTTAATAAATCGATTTTTATATGTTGGGATAAGAAATTATTTCAAATCAAAAGACTTTTTAGTGAAGAAAGTAATTATTTTAGGATACAATAGCATTTCATTAAAATTGGCTTCTTATTTTGAAGAAGAATCGATAAATACCCAATTAATCGGTTTTGTAGAAGATGAAAAGAACATTAAAGAATTGACGCACTACCCTGTTTTAGCAGAAATTAAAAATCTGATTCAAGTAGCAAAAGATTATGATGTGCAAGAAATTTATTCGACTATTACGCCTGAACAAAATGAATTTATTTATGAGCTGATGCATCAATCAGAAAACGAATGCATCCGATTTAAAGTTGTTCCTAATTTAGCCTATTTTTTTAGTAAGCCAGTTGTGGTAGATTATGTTCGCGATCTTCCTGTATTATCATTACGGAGCGAACCTTTAGAAGATGTTGGAAACCGTTTAAAGAAAAGATTTCTCGATGTTGTAATTAGCTTAATTGTAATCATTTTTATTTTATCCTGGCTTATTCCAATTATAGGATTACTTATTTTGATAGAATCTAGGGGTCCGATTTTTTTCAAACAACAAAGAACTGGTAAAAACAATCAATCGTTTAATTGTTTGAAATTTAGAAGTATGCGACCAAACAATGATGCCAATTTAAAGCAAGCCACAAAAAATGACAATCGCATCACAAAAATTGGAAAGATATTACGTAAAACCAGTTTGGATGAGTTTCCACAATTCATAAATGTATTAAAAGGCGAAATGAGTTTGGTAGGTCCTCGCCCACACATGGTAAAACATACCGATGATTATTCTCAGATTGTAGACCAATACATGATTAGGCATTTTTTAAAGCCAGGCATTACAGGATGGGCACAAATAAATGGTTTAAGGGGTGAAATCACCGAACCAAAACAAATAAAACTTAGGGTTAAATACGATTTATGGTACCTTGAAAATTGGAACATTTGGCTTGATTTAAAAATATTATTTCTCACTATATACACTATTTGTAAAGGAGATAAAAAAGCATATTAAACCAAATTTAAAAGTGAAAATTAAAAAATAAAAAAACTGCCTTCCTAACTAATAAAAAGTACAAATAAACCCAACCACAATAAAATGAATTTATTCAACTCGAAGTTTATATTAAGCAATAAGCGTCATGGCTGGATTGATTATGACCGTGGAATAAGCATCATTCTTGTAACCTATAGACATTGTTTTGAAGGAATGGAAAAAGCTGGATTGGATTTAAAATCACACCCTTGGCTTGAATATATAAACGTGTTTTTCTTTGGCTTTAGAATGCCGCTTTTTTTTATAGCATCGGGCATGTTTATTTCACAAAGCATGCAAAAAAGAGGCCTTAACCCATACCTCAATAATCGAGTTCAGAGTATACTTTATCCAATGCTGGTTTGGGGTATCATTCAAATTTCATTACAATTATTGTTCTCTTCTTATACCAATTCAAAAGGTGATGTTGGATTAATGAGTTATGTTTATTTGATTACAGACCCCAGGTCTACAGGACAATTCTGGTATTTAAATGCGTTATTTTTCGTTGGTATTATTTATGCATTCCTCAAAGTGAAATTAAAATTCAACGTTTTACAACAATTCATTTTCGGCTCCATTTTATATACGGTTTGTGCTATCAACAACGCATACGAAATCAACCTTGGATTTATAAACGATATTTTCAAATACTACTTGTTTTTTGCCATTGGTGATGCGGTTTCAAAACTGATTTTGGATGAAAGAGCTACAAAATTTTTCACCTCTTGGAAAACAATTTTACCATTGTTGGTTTCATTTATTACCATTCAATATTTTTTTACAGAAATAAATATGAATAAAGGCAGCAACTATTTTGTTGAGAATAGAATGCCTTTATTTTTTCTGCTTGTTGCATTAGTGGGATGCTCACTGTCTATTGCTGTTTCATTCAGTTTGAAAAAATCAAACAGCTTGAAATTCCTTCGAGTTGTAGGTTATAATTCTGTACATATTTATTGTTTGCAAATCATTGTAATGTCGATATCCAGACAGTTGTTTATGAAAATCGGAATGACAAATCCTTCACTAATTGCGTTGGCGGTATTGAGTACAGGTGTTTTAGCGCCAATTGTATTTTACAATATTTGCCTAAGAATAAATTTATGGTGGTTATTTACATTAAAAAAACCAACCGATGAATTAAATTTCATA
>VFKL01000062.1 GCA_009885535.1 Chitinophagaceae bacterium
CACTCTCCGTAGAAAAATCTGAAAAAAAATTATTTATATTCATTTTGCTAATTTAAGTAGCAAATATACTAAATAAATTAGTTTGCACCTAATTACGGATAGTCATTGATTATTTATACATTCCATTAGGCGGAAGCAGGGTGAGTAAAGGCAAACAAATTAGAAATACTTTCATTATTTTTCTGGTGAGTGGTTTTTGGCATGGGGCAAACTGGACATTTATTTTCTGGGGGTTTTTACATGCTTTATTTATAATTCCATCAATATTTTTTGCTACCAATAGGCAACACATGGCAACGGTTGCAGAAGGTAAATTGTTTCCTAGTGTTAAAGAGCTTTTTCAAATGTTGATTACGTTTATCTTGAGTAGTTTTGCATGGATTTTCTTTAGAGCTAAAAATATGGAAGAAGCCATTGGAATCATCCGCTCGATTGGCAATGGTCATGGTAAAATAGAACAACTTAGTTCCGCATATCCTATAGCTGCTGTATTAATCATGCTTTTAATGGAATGGCAAAGTAGACAATCTAGTATTCCTTTTTCACACATCAAAAACAAGTGGATTCGATACGTCACTTATTTGATTATTCTATTTTTAATTTTCATGATGGGCGCATTTATAAATCCAAGAAGCTTTATTTATTTTCAATTTTAATGAAAAAATTTCTATCATATATCGCCATATTTTTCGCCGTTGCAGCTTTGTTGTTGTTTCTTTATGGACAATTTTGCGAAAAGTTCTTTTTAGAAAGAAAATATTTTCCAAATGAAAGCAGAAGAGCTTGGGCAATGAAACAATATAACGGTCAATATGATTATGCCGTTTTAGGCTCGAGTAGAGCCGAAGGTGCTTTTGATATGATTCTACTTGATTCAATAAGTCAAAAAAAAGGCATAAATATTTCGTCTAATGGTTCAGGATTTGTAGATAATTTTTTAGTATTACACAAATTTTTAGATAATAAAAACACGATAAAAACACTCTATCTTCAAGTGGATAATTATTCCTTAGATCCAGAAGGAAATTTCAGCAACGCATTTCACGTTTTTAATTTCTTGCCTTTTTGGAAAGATTCCACTTATCAAAATGCAATACTTCATTACCTTCCTAAAAAAGATCAAATTCTTTTCAAAAACATTCCATGGATGAGGTTTTATGTATATAATAAATATTTTTCTCCACTTGAAGTGTCTCGTAGAATATTATTGAGTAGAAGAAAAGATAAAAAACGTGCAGATCAGTTGCTCATTTCAAGTACAATAAAACCAGAAATACTTGGAGATAGTAGCCGTTTCTTTTTCAAAAACAATTCTGATCATTTTAGCGTAAATAATTTTGATGTTGAATACATGGAGAAGATATTTTCATTGGCTAAAGAAAATAATATTGAGATTGTTTGCTTTACAGCACCTGATTTTTTAGCTCAAAAAACGCGTTTTTCAAATTATGCTGAAACAGAAAAAATACTTTTAAATATTTTAGACAAAAATAAAATCAATTTTTACCCTTCTAATTTCACAGATGCAGAAAGTAGCGATTTGATTTATTTCAAAGACCCCGAACACTTGAATCGTTATGGTGTTAGATTTCACACAAGTAGATTTGCACAAATAATTTCAAATAAATAAATGTACGTCTCCGAAACTAAAATCCGTATTCACTATGCACTAACCGATCAAATGGGTGTAGTGTATCACGGACATTTTGCCCAACTATACGAAATTGGCAGAACCGAATCGATTCGACAACTAGGGTTCGCGTATAAAGATATAGAAGCGTTGGGTATTATTATGCCGGTTGTAAATCTTCAAATCAAATTTTTTCAACCTGCAAAATACGATGATTTGGTTACGGTAAAAACCATACTAAAGGAAATACCTCATAACCATAAAATAATCTACAACGGAGAAATTTATAACGAAAGCAATAACCTACTGAGTACCGCAGAGATCACCATGTACTTCATGCATGCTAAAGAAATGACTAGAGCAAATATGCCAGAAGAATTAATCGGAAAATTGGAAGGGTATTTTGAGTAAACAACTATTTACCAGATAATCCATCCACACTTATTTTACCAGGCCCTAATAATAATAAAAGCAAATACGCACTCAAATATAAAGTAGCAGAAGAACCATCTCCAAATACTTCGCCACCATGTGCCTTAAATAAAGCTACAGCCATACATATAACTAACGGAATTACAGATAATCTTGTAAATAACCCGATTGAAATAAAAAGCGCACAAAAGAATTCTGCAAATACAACCAGCAATAATGAAACCGTACTGCCCATTCCCATGAAATTCATAAACGTAGCTTTATTCTCGGAGAAATGAATAAGTTTGTCATAACCACTCGACATCATTAAAATTCCAAAAACCAAGCGGTGTAATAACATCGCCATATTAAATGCAGCAGGAGAATATTGTATCGATAAAATTTTTTTCATTTTTTCATTTTTTACTTTCGTAAATGTAAATATAATTTTCATTTTTCTTTTACAATTGTTTTAACAAGGATTAAATATTTGTTTTGTTTTTTTACTATTAATTATATTGTGCGACCTTTATTAGCTTGCTTATCTTTGATTATATTTTTTCAAATTAACTTTAACACAAATCTGAAATCTTTAACCTTATGCATTTTAAAATTATTTTCGGGGTTTTAATTTTTAGCTTCTCGTTTTTTACCTCATTTGCACAACCTACACATTCGTATACTGATATAGAAAAGCAATTCAAATCAGCCGAAGATTTAATTCAAAATAAACAATACGCACTTGCTTTTCCAATAGTAAAATCGTTGAAATTAGATTTTCCAGATTACACGAAATCAAACCATAATTATTTAAACGACGACATCAATTTTTATTACATTCTTTGTGAATTAAAATTGATGCAAACCCTTGGAGCAGAACATGCAGTATCTTATATAAAATCTATAAATAATCAACCTCGAAAAGAGCAACTCGCTTTTCATTTGGCGCATTATTATTTTTTACAACAAGATTTTGTAAATGCCATTGAATATTTCAACAAAGCTTCAGTTTATCATTTATCAAATGAAGAAATTGCTGATGCTAAATTTGAAAAGGCATACGCATTGTTTCATGAAAAAAAGTTTGAAGATGCGAAACCTTTATTCAACGAAATTCACCAACTAAATTCCAATAAATATTATACGGCTGCCAATTATTATTATGGTTTCATTTCGTTCTATGATCAAGATTTTACTGAAGCATTGACTTCATTTAGAACCATAGAAACGGATCCGGAATACAATGCAGTTGTTCCTTACTATGTTGCTGAAATTTTATATACTCAAGACGATAAAGCAAACGCACTGATTTACGTGGATAGTGTACTTGCACAAAATGGGGGTTCGTTTTATAAAAAAGAACTCGAACTCATCAACGCACAACTTTATTTCGAAAAACAACAATACAAACAAGCATTACCTTTATTTGCGGCTTATGCAGATAGAAATGAAAAAGTAACTAAAGAAGTCATGTATCAGTTGAGTTATTGCTATTACAAAAACAACAATTATTCAAAAGCCATTGAAGGTTTTAAACAATTGAGTAATGAGAAAGACTCAATGGGGCAAAACAGTATGTATATTCTTGGTGAACTTTATTTGAAAGCCAATGATAAAGCCAATGCAAGAACAGCTTTTCAATTTTGTGCCGGAAACAATAGCGATGTTGTACAACAAAGAATTTCTAGATTGAATTATGCAAAACTATCTTATGATTTAGGATATCAAGACATTGCATTATTGGAAACAAAAAGTTATATCAAAGATTATTCATCAACAAAAGATTTAGCAAGCACAGAGTCTTTTGCGCATGTTGCAGAGGCAAAAGAATTGCTAATAAGCTTATTGGCCAACACCAACGATTATGATGAGGGACTTGATGTGTATCAATCGCTAAACCAAGCTACGCCTACCACACAGAAAGCCTATGCCAGATTACTTTATGGAAAATCAATTCAACTTATCAATGAACAAAAATTAAACGAAGCCCTTGATTATCTAAATAAGATTTTAAAAATAAGCGTTGCCACAAACGTAATTCCTTATGCCAATTTTTGGTTGGGAGAACTTGCTTATCGTCTTCGTCGATATGATGATGCGGTAAAATTTATTACCCTATTTATAAACAATAATATGCCGTCTCAAGGAGAAGCCAATTTGTATAATGCCAATTACACTTTAGGTTATGCCTGGTTTCAAAAAGAACAATTTAAAAATGCACTAACTTATTTTGAACCCATTGCCAATACAACAAAAGCAAGTGCAACTACCATTGAACAAGATGCAGCCGTTAGAATTGCAGATTGCTATTATATGCTAAAAGATTTTTCAAAAGCAGCGAGTTTATACCAAACGGTGATAGATAAAAAATATGCTCAAACCGACTACGCCTTATACCAAAACGCAATGATTACAGGTGTAAAAAATAATACCGAAAAAATAAAATCTTTAACTGCTTTAGTAAAGCTTTATCCTTCTAGCACACTCGCTTTAGATGCTCAACTTGAAATTGCACAAACTTATATTGCGGATGAAAAATATATGGAAGCCGTTCCTTTTTTAAATAACATTATACATTCAAAAGAGGATGAATCTTTGAAACCAAGAGCATATTTAAAATTGGGTGTGGCATATTACAATAACAACGACAATAAAAATGCATTGGTCGCTTATAAGCAACTTGTAAAACAATATCCGCAATCATCTGAATCTGAAGAAGCACTAAGTATTATTAAAGACATTTATGTAGAAGAAGGTAATCCAGATCAATACCTCGATTTAATGCGTGAAAATGGAATAACCGTAAATGTTTCAGAAGCTGATTCATTGAGTTACACGGCAGCTTTTAATAAATACAACAACAACGATTGTAACGGTGCTGTAAAAAGTTTTGACAACTATCTTTCAAAATATGCTGATGGTGGTTTTGCCATTGAAGCTGCTTATTACAAAGGCGTTTGCTTACAAAAACAAAAAGATATTTCTGGTGCAATTGCTTCTTTCGAGCTTGTTTATAAAAAAGGGTTAAGTAAGTTTTATGACAACGCCACAATCGAATTAGCAAGATTGTATTATTTCGAAAATAAAGATTACAATAAATCTAAATTATACTTTGAAGTATTACAAAACAACAGTAGTAACCCAGAAATGAAACTTGATGCATTGCGTGGTTTGGTTCGTTGTTATTATCAATTAAAAGATTACACAACAGCAAATGCTGCTTCAAAAGAATTATTGTCTTTAAAAGGAATCAGTGCCGATGATAAAGCGATTGCACAATTGGTATTGGCGAAATCATTACAAGCTACAAATCAAACAGATAAATCGATAGAAGCATTTAAAATAGTGGTATCATTAAACAAAGCATCTTGGGGAGCAGAAGCTCGTTACGAATTGGCATCTATTTATTTAGCCGCCGACAATTTGAATTTAGCAGAAAAATACGCCATGCTTGTAATCAAAGAAACTGGTTCTTATGATGAATGGGTAACAAAATCATACATTTTATTGGGTGATATTTTTATGAAACAGAAAGATTATTTCAATGCAAAAGCGACTTTCGAAAGTGTTTCAAAAAATGCAGCAATCGATTCTTTAAGGGAGGAAGCCAACAATAAATTACAACAAGCCATTGCCGAAGAAAAAAAATCTTCTAAAATTGGAAACTAATTAATTCGTACAAAAAATATTATAACAAATGAAAGGGTATAGATTTAAAAATCAAATTCTACTATTATTAGGTTGCTTTGTGTTGCAATTTTGTGAAGCTCAGAATGATACAAGCGGAACACAAGTGGTAACCATTGTTTCAGCCTATAAACCTGTTGTAAAAAAAGTGGCCAAAATAAATGTGTCAGCATCAAACTTACTTCCGGATTCAAACAAAAATTTGCTTCCTTACAATGTGCCTGTACAAAATTTAATGTACATGTATCAACCCATTGTAATTAAGCCGCTTGCTGTAACGAATACGGAAATGGTCAGTTTAGGAAGTAGATATTTTGCAAAATTTGGCTTTGGAAATTATACCACACCAAGTTTAAAAGCCATGGCTTTATTGGGCGATGGAATTACAAATTTGGTACAAATTGATGCAGCATATACTTCTTCGAAAGGAAAAATCACCCATCAAAATTTTTCTAATTTTAAATTTGGCGCCAACGGTTCATATTATACAACAAAGCATGAAATATATGCAGGTTTAAATTTCAACAGAAACCAATACTATTTATATGGTTATGATCATGATTCATTTAAATACAATAAAACGGATGTAAGTAGATTGTACCAAAACGTTTCCTTTTCTGCAGGAATAAAAAATAGATCATTAAATGGATTAGGCATTAATTATGATCCCAATATTTCAGTTGATTTATTTAATGCAAAATCAATGCTTTCTGAATTTACATTTAAAGCAAATTTGCCTGCAGAGAAAAAAATAAATAATACAATAATAGCCCAATTAAATGCATGGGCGGATTTAACTTCTTATAAATCAAAAATTCCATCTTCGGATAGCGTTAAATTCAATAACAATATTCTTGGTATTTCGCCTAACATAAAATACACATCAAAAATTGTTCAGGTCTCTGCAGGATTCAACGTCATTTCCAACAACGGAAAAATTTTGATTCAACCTAACGTATATGGTGAGATGCCCTTGAAAAAACAAAAATTCTTATTGCAAGCCGGTTGGGTTGGGTATGTTCAAAAAAATACGTTTAAAAATCTATCTGCTCAAAATCCATATTTAAATAACCTTGACAAACAAATCAACACCACCGAAACGGAAATTTATGGCGGAATAAAATCCAACATCGGAAAGTACGTGGTTTTTTCAGCTAAAGCAGGGTTTGTGCGCTATCGTGATTTTCAATTTTATATGAATGATACATCAAGCATTGCCAATTATAAATCTTTTGTATTGTCTGAAGAATCTCGCTTAAATAATTTTAGGTTACATGGCGACATCTGCTATCATTTAAGAAATCGGGTACAATTTAATGCAGGTATAACAATCAACGGGTACACCGGTATGAAACGAAACGAAAAAGCATGGAATACCATACCTGCAGAATTTAATGCATCTGCACAATGGAATATCAACGAACGTTTTCAATTAACCAGTTCGTTTTACTTTTTTAGTGGCGGACAATATTTAGACAGTACAAAAAAAGTAGAAAGTTTTTCGGGTGCAGCAGATCTGAGTATTGGTTCAACATTTAAGATTAACCAACGCCTTAGCGCATTTTTAGATATAAATAATATCTTTGGACAAAAATATGAACGTTGGCATAATTACCAAGTGTATGGTATTAATGCAATGGTAGGTGTTTGCTTCCGTTACTAATCTTTTCTTTATGTTGATAGAAAAATTGATAGAAACTTATTTAATGCGTAATCATTATTGTCCATTACCAAAATTAGGGACACTCATTTTGCATGAAAAAAATGCACATATTGAAACCATAAATAAAAAAATTGAAGCCCCAAAAACAGAAATTAGGTTTGAAAATCGTCATTCTACAGACGATGATTTCATTCAATTCATAGCCCAAAAAAAATCAGTTAAATATGATGAAGCAAAAATTTTATTAATAGATTTTTGTCAAACCATTTCTTTGCTAAACCAGTTTACAGAAAAAAAAATCAATCACACTGGTCGTTTTTATATAGACACAGACGGCGTTTTATCGTTTCGTCAAAACGAAATTGCTATCGAATTTTTTCCTTCAGTGGAGGCAAATCGGGTAACACATCCCAACCAATCTCATACCATTCGAGTTGGAGATCAGGAACGAAAAGCCATTTTTAAAAAAATAAAAACTGATAAAATTGGAAAAACCGCAAAAAAACTTTGGTGGATTAGTGCGATAATTTTATTTTTATTGGTAATCGGAATTTGCATTTTTTCTTATCAAAATGGGTTTAAAAGCGATTTTTGGAACAATAAAACAAAAATAAAACCAACCAATACTATAAAAACTTACCGAGTAATTCAATAAAAAATCAATTTTAAAAATGATTAATTATACGTCATGTCCGATTTGCAATGCGGGTTGTATACGAGAAGATTTGGTTGCAAAAGATAATACCGTAAGCAATAAAAATTTCGACATATGGATTTGTTATCATTGTGATTTGAAATATACAAACAATGTTCCTGATCAAAAAGCAATTGGTAAATACTATAAATCTTCCGCATACATTTCTCACTCAGATACAAAAGTTGGATTCATCAATAAAATGTATCATAAGGTGAGAAATCATACCTTAAAAACAAAGCGAAAATTAGTTGAAAATTTCTCCAATACCACCAATGGGAAAATCCTCGATATTGGCTGTGGAACAGGCGCATTTTTAAATAATATGCAAGAATCGGGATGGCAAATCACAGGTTTAGAGCCAGATGAAAATGCCGTTAAAACAGCCAATTCATTATATAAAATCGCTCCTAAAACACCTGAAGAATTATTTTTATTACCTGCAAATAGTTTTGATGCCATTACTATGTGGCATGTATTGGAACACGTTCACCAATTGCACGAATATATTGAACAACTAAAAAATTTAATAAAACCTCAAGGCGCTATTTTTATTGCGGTACCCAATTACCAATCTTTTGATGCAGAATTTTATGGCGCAAATTGGGCGGCTTATGATGTACCTCGTCATTTATATCATTTCTCACCTAAATCAATGGAAAAGCTGGTTTCATTACATGGATTGAAAATTAAGGCGTTTAAGCCAATGTGGTTTGATAGCTTTTATGTAAGTATGTTGAGCGAAAAATACAAAAGCAAAAAAAGTAAAAACAATTTTGTAAGGGCTTTTATAATTGGTCTTTTCTCAAATTTATCAGCGTTATTTAATACAAAGAAATGCAGCTCGATAATTTACATCATCGAAAAAGCATAACTCAATAATTAGCGTTTATTAATTTACCAAATTCTTACCCTCAAGCTGTCAGCTACATACATTGGGCTTCCTGGTTTGATATTGAAGGTGGTATAAAATTCATCCACATCAACAAACGGTCCGTTTACTCGGTATTTTGCTGGAGAATGTACATCTGTCATTAACCTGTTTTTAAGCTGTTCTTCTCGAATATGACCCAACCAGCCTAAAGCGTATCCTAAGAAATAACGTTGCATGGGAGTATATCCAGCAATTGATTTCCCTTCTTTAAATTGTTTTGTTTTCTTAAACGCTTCAATGCCCAATAAGATACCGCCCAAATCTGCAATGTTTTCGCCAAGTGTAGCTTTACCGTTGATGTGATATCCTTTAACGGGTTCAAAAGCATCAAATTGTTTAATCATCACATCTGCTTTTTTAGTAAATGATACTTCATCTGATTTTTGCCACCAGCTCACCAAATTTCCTTTTTCATCAAACTGACGACCTTCATCATCAAAGCCATGTGTAATTTCATGTCCGATGGTACTAGCTCCACCATAACCATACACAACGGCATCATCTACCTCTTCATCTCTGTATCCGGGAATGGTAAAAATCCCTGCGGGAAGTACAATTTCATTATTGCTGGGATTATAGTAAGCGTTGTAGGTTTGAGGCGTCATATCCCATTCATTTCTGTCTACCGGTTTGCCTAGTTTATTGTATTCGTAATTATGCCACCACATTCTCGAATTCATGTAGTTTTTTGCAAAACTTTCTGTACCAATATCCATCGCCGAAAAATCCTTCCATTTATCAGGATAGCCCACTTTACTTTTCATTGTTGACAATTTAAGAAATGCTTTTTGTTTGGTGCTGTCACTCATCCAATCCAATTTTGTAATTCTTTCTTTTAAAGCCAACTTAATGTCATCAACCATTAAAGTATATCTTTTTTTAGCGGTTTCATTGAAAAATTCTTTTACATACAATTGACCCAACAATTCGCCCATTGCCATTTCTTCCATTTGAATAACGCGCTTCCATCTTGGTTTTCTAACTTTTGCACCACTGAATAATTTATTGAAATTAAAATTCTCTATCCCAAATTTATCGGGCAACACAGCAGAATAATCATTGATCAAATTGAATTTTATATATTGTTTCCAATCTGATAGAGACACGGTATTTAACAATGTATTTAGTGCAGTAAAAAATTCAGGTTGACCTACAATTATAGAATCGATTTTTTTAACCCCTAATTGATTTAAATAATTAGTCCAATTGATATTTGTTGTCTTTTTATTTAAATCATTTATTGAAATTTTATTATAATTTTTATACGGGTCTCTTAAATCTTCCATTTTTCTAGAAGCATTGGCCAATTTAGCTTCGAGCGCAAAAATATTGTTCGCAGCAGCTTTAGCATTAATGGCATTTTCGCCCGACATGGTTAAAATCGTTTCAATGTATTTAATGTACTTTTCTCTAATGTCAATGGTTGTTGAATCTGTTTTGAAATAATATTCGCGCTCCGGTAATCCCAAGCCCCCTTGATAAATTTGATAAGCCATTACCTCACTATTCTTCGCGTCTTGTCCTACATAATCAGAAAACATTGTACCAGAACCGATTTTCTTTAAATTGGCAACCGTGTTGATTAAACTATTTACATCATTGATTTTGGTTATCGATTCTAATAATGGCTGTAAAGGTTTTAGTCCGTCGTTTTCAATTTTAGTTGAATCCATTGCTGTAATCCAAAAATCACCCAGCATTTGATTGGCACTACCTTTCTTGTCTTTATTTTGAGCTGCTTTTTCAGAAATTTCTCTAAGGCGTTTCATGTTTTCTTCCATCACCAAATTACCAATTCCCCATGAAGATTGCTCTTCCGGAATCGGGTTATTTTTAATCCATCCACCATTTGCAAAATCAAAAAAATCATTTTCTGGTTTTACCGTTGAATCGATATTGACTAAAACCACATCTGCTTTGATTGGATTATTTTCTTTATTGCTGCATGAATATAAAATGCTGCAAATGGTTAAGGATAGAAGAATTTTTTTCATATGTAAATGTTTGTTGTTTATGGTTTGTTGTTTATAGTTTATAGTTTGGTGTTTGGTGTTTGGTGTTTGGTGTTTGGTGTTTGGTGTTTGGTGGCCAACAATCATCTAAATTAATCAATCATTTCTTTTTTGAAAAATTATTCATTTAAAGATTAAGGCTAAACTACGAAGCAAATAAAAAACAATTGTATTTTCGCGAATATGACACCAGAAAGAAACGAAAGACTTACCTCTGTTTTAAACAAACGCCAATTGAATTTAACGGTGGTATTGGAAAATGTGAGCGATCCACATAATATTTCAGCCGTTATGCGTACATGCGATGCGGTGGGTATTCAAGAGATTTATATTTTAAATTCGATTATTCCATTGCATAAAAAATGGGGCGCTAAAAGCAGTTCCAGTGCTTCTAAATGGTTAACCATTCATCAGTTTACCGACGTTAAAACTTGTTTTGAAGCACTTAGAAAAAATTACGATAAAATTTATACTACACATTTAAGTTCTGATGCAGTTGATTTGTACGACATGAATTTAACGGAGAAAGTGGCACTGGTTTTTGGAAATGAACATAGCGGCGTTACCGAAGAATTAATTGGATTGGCAGATGGGAATTTCATCATACCACAAGTAGGCATCATTAAATCATTGAACATTTCGGTTGCATGTGCGGTAAGTGTATATGAGGCTTTTAGACAAAAAACAATTGCAGGTCATTATAATCAACCACAAATTGTAGGGGCGGAGCGGGAAACCCTTAGAACGAATTGGGGTTTTTTAAATGAAGATGCTTAATTAATCTCGCTTTATTTTTAAACTATATTTTCTTGCAGATATTAACCAACGAAATTGTTTTTCCTCCAGTT
The DNA here is from genome assembly GCA_009885535.1 of Chitinophagaceae bacterium. Classification (GTDB taxonomy): domain Bacteria; phylum Bacteroidota; class Bacteroidia; order Chitinophagales; family Chitinophagaceae; genus Ferruginibacter. Next base: position 11,880 of record VFKL01000062.1, read on the forward strand.
GAAATGGCTGATGAAGATGGACTTGTAGCTATTGGTGGCGATTTGTCTGTTGAACGGTTACTGCTTGCTTATAAAAATGGCATTTTCCCTTGGTATAATGAAGATGAGCCTATTCAATGGTGGAGCCTCGATCCAAGATGTGTGTTGTTTCCCGCTAAACTTAAGGTTTCTAAAAGCATGAAGCAAGTATTGCAAAATGGAAGATTTCGTTTTACCATGAATAAATCTTTTGAGCATGTCGTAATTTCTTGCAAAACCGTTACAAGAAAAGATGAATTAGGCACTTGGATAAATAATGATATTGTGGATGCGTATACAAACATGCATAAACTTGGTTATGCCATAAGTGGAGAAACTTGGATGGATGGAAAACTAGTTGGAGGATTATACGGAGTGAAAATTGGGAAAGTATTTTTTGGAGAAAGCATGTTTTCTACTCAGTCAAACGCCAGCAAATTCGCTTTCATAAACTTGATTCAAAAATTGCAATTACACGGACTCGAACTTATTGATTGTCAAATGAAAACAGATCATTTGATGAGTTTAGGCGCTGAAATGATAGACCGAAAATCATTTGTAAATTTTTTGAGAAATTGGATTTAGAATAAATGCTGTCTTCTTCGTTTTGTTTGAGCATAAATACAATCATCTGTTTGACTTAAATTGACTATTTTTACCGACTTAAACAAATGATATGTTGATTAAAAATCTTTTTACAAAATTAATTCCATTTATAGCAATTGTATTTTTTTCGTCTTGTACAAAAGATGATATTTTAGTAGAAACTACCAGTCCTGTTGGAGCGCCAATAATTGTAGCGCCAGTAGCACCACCAACATTTGCTACAGACAGTACCCTAATCATGGGAAATCCAAGTAGTGCAACAACAAATCCTGCAGATTTTAGCAACTATCTTTTACGTGAAGGATATTATTCCGTTTCATACAATCGCGAGAGAGGCATTCCAAATTGGGTAAGTTGGCATACGGTAAATACCGATTTAGGTTCTGTTCCAAGACAAGATAATTTTAGAGCAAATTCAAATTTACCATCAGGTTGGTATCAAGTAGATAATTTATCGTACAGCTCATCAGGTTTTGATAGAGGCCATATGTGTCCTTCAGCAGATAGGACATCAACAATTGTAGCGAATTCTTCTACTTTTTTAATGACAAACATTATACCTCAATCACCTCAGAATAATCAAGTTACTTGGGCTGGTTTAGAAGATTATTGCAGAACACTAGTTCTTGGTGGAAACGAATTATACATCATTTCTGGTGCTTATGGTGAAGGTGGAAGTACCACAAATGGAGGTTTACAAGCTTCAATAAACAATGGCAGGGTAGTAGTACCGGCTAAACTCTGGAAGGTCATTGTTGTTTTATCAAACGGCTCAAACGATTTAAATCGTGTAACTACAGGTACCCGCGTTATCAGCGTTGTAATGCCAAATTTGGAAACGGTTAATTCAGATTGGAAAACTTATCGCAATTCTGTTGATTTTATAGAACAAGAAACAGGCTACGAACTTTTGTCAAATGTTGTAACTGGAATTCAAAACATTATCGAATCTCGCATCGATAATCAATAGTATTGATACTTTTTTAAAAGTTAAAATTCAAAAGTTAAAAGTAAAAAAAGTACATCCTAATTTTTTGAATTATTACTTTTAAATGACTATCCGTAATTAGGTGCAAACTAATTTATTTAGTATATTTGCTACTTAAATTAGCAAAATGAATATAAATAATTTTTTTTCAGATTTTTCTACGGAGAG
>VFKL01000108.1 GCA_009885535.1 Chitinophagaceae bacterium
CGTAGAAAAGGTGCTGTTTTGTTTCCAAGAAAATAATCTTTAAACTGATTCATTCCCGCATTGGTAAACAAAAGCGTAGGGTCGTTTTTAACAACAATTGGTGCAGATGCAACAATCTTATGTTGTTTGGATTGAAAGAAATCTAGAAAATGTTGTCTAATTTCAGATGCCGTCATCATATTTGAATTGATTATGTGGGTTGTAAAATGCAATTTGGGGTTATATTTGTAAATAGGCACAAATATAATCCACTGATTGTGGGTTGCAATTTAATGATTAAGGTTGAGTAATTAAAACCATGAGAAAGGGATTTACGTCCAATGAAGAAAATAAAATATTTTTATAACACGCATACGCTTCGATATGAAAAGCTAATTACACCTTTACGGGTGAAATTATTGCGCATTTTTGGCTTTCTTTCTGGGCTATTGGTAGCATCTACATTGGTTATTTATGTGTATTTAAAGTTTTTTCCAAAGCCAAAAGAAATAGAGGCAAATAGAAAATATGAAATTTTAAAAGAGAATTATCAGCAAATTAATGATAAAGTAAAACTGCTTCAACAACAAATGGCAGATTTGGAAAAAAGAGACAATGAGGTGTATCGTTCAATTTTTGAAGCCAATCCATTACCTGATAGCGCACGTGCAAAGCTCATCGAACAACAAAAAGAAATTGATAAGTTGAAAGAAATGGATGACAATGAATTGGGGAAAGATGTAGCCAATCAATTAAATAATATTAGTGCACGAATTACCTTCCAGTTTAACAGCTATAATAATATTTCATCATTGATAAAAGGACAGGATGCAAAACTTGCGAGCATTCCTGCCATACAGCCGGTGAGCAACAAGCAACTGAATCGAATTGCCAGTGGGTATGGCATGCGTATTGACCCAGTTTATGGTACGCCTAAAATGCATAAGGGTCTCGATTTTACTGCACCACAAGGAACGCCCATTTACGCTACAGGAAATGGAGTAGTAAAAGTTGCCGGCGCATCTAATGGAGGGTACGGAAATTATGTAGTAATTAATCATGGGTATGGTTATGAAACGCTATATGGCCATATGGTTAAAATTAAAGCCCAAAATGGCCAAAAAATAAAACGTGGCGAAGTTATAGGGTGGGTAGGTAGTACTGGAAAAAGCACAGGACCGCACTGCCATTACGAAGTACATATTAACGGAAATGAAGTAGATCCTGTATATTTTTTTTACAGCGATTTAAATGCAGAGCAATATGATCGTTTGCTAAAACTTGCTTCTAGCGGAAGTGCAAAAAGTTTTGATTAATTTCAATTTATTTAAAAATGAAAAAAAACATTCAAACAGAGTTGAAGCAAACTGCATTCAATTTTGACTTTCCGGAAACAGAAATACAAACTGAAAAAGCTACAGAACTGGAATCGAAAATCGATACACAATTAAATTCAGGAATTGTTGAACAAGTAGAATATATTTCATTATCAGATTTGCCATCAATAGTTGCAGAAGAAGAGCCTATCGAAATAGACCTTACACCAATAATTGAAAAAAAGAAAGCGTATGTAGAAAAGAAAAAATCTACAAGAGGTCGAATGAAAATCAGCGATATGTCTGCAACTGTAGATTTAATCGACATCCCTGAAGATGAAATTTTATTTTCCAAAAGGTATTATAGCATAGGATTGGTATCTGAAATGTTTAGAGTAAACCATTCCTTAATTCGGTTTTGGGAAAATGAGTTTGATATTTTAAAGCCAAAGAAAAACGGAAAAGGAGATCGATTGTTTAGGCCAGAAGATGTAAAAAATCTAAAATTAATTTATCATCTTTTAAGAGAAAGAAAATACACCATTGAAGGCGCCAAAGAATTTTTGAAAAAAAGCAAATCCGCCGAAAAGAAATTCGAAATGATTGAAACTTTAAAAAGCTTGAAATCATTTTTACATGAAATAAAAGCAGGATTATAAAACAAATGTCATGAAACTTATTACTACAATTTTCATCTTACTTTTTATGCAAAATGCTTTTGCGCAAACGCCATATTCAATTGCTAAGGATGAAAAAAATCCTGGGGGATTAATCTATATGGGAATGATTAGCAAATACACGTTGATGAATGAAACAAGTTTTACTTGGTATAACGAAAATCAAAAAAATTATAAACCATCAACCGAAATCTTAAATGGTTTTGAAGCTTCAAAATC
>VFKL01000135.1 GCA_009885535.1 Chitinophagaceae bacterium
ACAGCCACATAGTAGTTATAGAATAAATACGGTTTTGGATTTTAAATAACGCTATTTTTTTAAACAATTTTTTTATTGGAGGATAAGTTTAAGAAATTTGGTCTAATGGAATAATTGCTATTAAATTACATCCTTCATTTATTGTAGAATTAATTTGCAGTTCTCCATTAAAAAGTTCAACACGTCGCTTGATATTCGCTAATCCAATGCCTTTTTTAATCTTTGATTCGTCAAATCCAATGCCATTATCTGAAATTTCCATTTTAAAAAATTCCCTTTCAACATAGATTTTAATTTCTATCGTATTTGCTTTTGAATGACGAATTATATTTCGCAATTGTTCTTGTGCAATTCGGTATAAATTAAGTTGTAAATCTTCGCTTAATTTATATTTTAATTCATCAAAGTCAATTATCAAATTGGTACTAAATTGATTTTCAAAATCGATGTTTATTAACAACTCAGAAAAAATCTCTTCCAAATTTGTGTTTCCAAAAATAGAGGGGGCTAAACGATGTGATATATTCCGAATTTCTTCTAAAGCCAATTTTATAAAATGCTGCGATTTGTTTAACCATTTCGTACTGCTCTCCGGTACGCCTTCTTTTAGCATGTCTAAACTCAATTGGCTACTCGCTAAAATCTGACAAACATTATCATGCAACTCAGCGCCAATCTCATATCGCTCATCCTCTTGGGTTTTAATAATTGCTCTAGTTATGCGATGCTCTAATTTTATTTTTTCTGTTACATCAATAGCAATGACAGATTCGTAAACGGTTTCATGGATATAATATAAATTGCTGTAAATATCTACATCAATAATTTCACTAGATTTTTTTCTATGTTTAAACCTACCTTTAAAAATTTTTTGATTATAAGATATCTGTTTTGATTTAACGAATTTTTCGCTCTCGGATAAATCATCTATAACAATGTCGAATAGTTTCATTCCTAAAAACTCCTGTTTCGTATACCCATATTGGTCAACTGCGGCTTGATTTACTTGAAAGAATTCTAGGGTATTTACATTGAAAATCCACATGGGCTGTGGACTCAACTCAAATAAATTAATATATCTTTTTTCTGATTCTTCAAGCAATAATGTTGATTTTTTTCTCTCAATGCTGTATAAAATACTTTTTATCAAAGCGCTTGCATTGATATCGTCTTTAACTAAATAATCAGATACTTTTAAAGAAAGTGCACGTACACTAAATTGAACGTTTGTAAAACCAGTGAGGATGATAACAGGTGTTATATTTGCAATTTCTACAATTTGCTCAATTAAAGTTTCTCCTGTTTTGTCAGGCAATGTGAGATCTAAAAGAATTACATCAAATACATTTTCACTAAGTATCGAATATGCTTGTTCAAACCTGTTCGCATGTGAAATGTTCAGTGATTCAACTTTTTCTTCTAGATAATCTCTTATAATTAAAAAATCGCCATAGTTATCCTCTATTACCAATACTTTTAAATGATTTAACTCGCTCATTTTAAAAATGTTTATGATTGGGCAATTGAGCTACATTCATCCAAAAGTCTTCAATTTTTTCAATAATATTCGAAAATTCGTGAATGTTTACGGGTTTTGTAATATAGCAATTTGCATAGTGTTTATAAGAACTGATAATATCTTTTTTCGACGAAGATGTGGTTAACATGATTACAGGAATATGCTTTAGATTTTCGTTTGATTTGATGTAAATTAATACTTCATGTCCATTTTTTTTTGGGAGATTTATATCCAATAAAATAAGGTCAGGCAAATTTTGCGAGTTGGATAATAAAATATTATCCAAATATTCAGTTGCGATTAATCCATTTTTTGCAATTTCTAAATGGCCAATCATTTTTCTATCTTCGAGCGCTTCTTTTGTTAAGATAATATCTCCCGCATTATCTTCAACCAACAAAATATTAATTTTATTCATAGTTTTTTTTGTTCTTGTAGGGATTTTGTATTAACGTGTTTATTGTAACAAACCAAAGCGAATCATTTCGAAAAAACGCGAATAATTAATTTTGTACAATGTAAGATATTTTTTTAAAAAGGAATCGTAAAATGAAATTCACAACCCATATTTTTTTCAGATTTTAGCCAAATGTTCCCCCCGAGACTTTCTATGATTTTTTTTGTTATGGCAAGTCCTATACCTGTACCACTATATTCTTCTTTACTGTGTAATCGTTGAAAAATTTCAAAAATCTTTTCATGATATGCAGGCTCAATACCGATTCCATTATCAGATACCACAAAATGCCAATTTGAATTTTCTGGATAACATTTTATGGTTATTTCTGGTGCTGTCCCATTTTTATGATATTTTAATCCATTGCTGACTAAATTTTGAAAAACTTGGCGAATGGGTGTTTTATGGGTATTTATGATTGGCAAATCGATTTTTAGAATCTTGGCATTAAGCTCAAGAATCTGGTTGCTATGCAAAATTTCTATTTCATGAATCACTTCATTGATATCAACATCTTTTAGTTTTTCAACTGATTTCCCTGCTCTTGAATATTCTAAAAGGTCTAAAATAATTTGACGCATTCGCTTTGCACCATCCACCGCGTAATAAATGTATTCTTTTGCTTTTTCATCAAGTGTGTGGCCATATTTTTTTTCTAATTGAGATAAAAAACTGGTGACCATTCGGAGCGGTTCTTGTAAATCGTGCGAAGCAACATAAGCAAATTGCTCCAGTTCATTATTGGTTTTCATTATTGATTCTAACGCTTCATTCAATTGAATCTCTATTAATTTCCTTTCTGTAATGTCTAACCCATAACCGATTACAAATTTCAAAGCATCGTTTTCAAAATAGGGATAAAAATTCCTCATGATATAATTGACACTTCCATCTGGTTTTTTATGTTCGTCTATCCATTGTATGGACTTTTTTTGATCAACAGCATCTTCGAAAATATCCCATCTTTTTTTCGCTATTGCATCATCGATTCCTTTCATTCTTGCATAATCGAAATCATTTTTATTGATCATCCAATTTCTGATTTCATCATTTTTAATGGCATGTTTATTTAAAAAGATGTAATTGTGATTTGGTGCAAATACCGCAATGTCAGTAGGAATATTATTCAGTACGTCTTCATTGAATTTCTTTCGTAGATTTATTTCTTGTCTGGTTTTTATTTTCTCTGTGATGTCTCTTTCTATAACTATCCAATTTATCAAAATATTTTCTTCGTTAAAAACAGGGTTCATTACTATTTCAACCCAAATGGATTCACCGTGGTTGTTTTTTTTGTTCAACTCAACAGTAAATGTTTTTTCGGTTTTAATAGAAAGGATAAATGGATTTTCCAGTTCACTATCTCGGTCTTTCTCTAAAAGGAACAAGGGTTTTGTACCCAATATTTCTGATTCTTCATAACCAGTAATTTTTGTATAGGCTCGATTTGCATAAATGATTCTCAATGATTGATTAGGTTCTAAAATTAATATGCCATCATTGATACTAGTAGCTACAAGTTGTAATTTTTTGAGATAAATTTCTTCCTTTTTTTGTTTGGAAATATCACGCATCGCACCAATCATTTGTGTTGCAATTTCGTTTTTATCTCGAATAATATATCCTTTATCAGAAACGTAAGCATATTCACCATTTGCTTTTAAATATTGGTATTCAGATGTCCAAAAAGTTTCACCAGAATCAATTGCTTTTCTTAAGCTATTCATCATTATATCATAGTCTTCAGGATGGATTCGTTTATCCCATAAGTCCAAACCAAGTTGACTAGTTTGAATATTATATCCAAAGTACTTTTCAAATCCATCACCATAAAAAATCTCACCAGTTAGAATGTTCCAATCCCATATGGCCTCAGATGTAGCTTTATTTACATACTCATATCTTTGGTTGTTTTCTTCAAGTAAAAGCTTGATTTCTTCAAGCTGATTTTGACTTTCGATTAACTTTTTTTTCTGCTCATTTAATTTATGAACCAGTTGTTTTAATTCGTCATTTACAATTTCCTGTGTTTTTAATAAATGAAGTAAGTCAATCAATGAATTGTTTGGGGAAAAATCTAATAAATTTAGACCCGAGTAATTCAGTGTTTCCGTTGAGTCAAACCAAGCAGCCCCTAAAAAAACAATTTGATGACTGTCGGGTAAATAATTAAATTGGCCCTTTAGTAATATGTCGAAAGGATTATTTGATTTTAAGAAAACAAGCTGATTGGTTATAGCCGAGATTTCAGAAAAATTAATTTTAGAAAGCAATGGCCTTTCTATTGTGAATGAATCTAAAAACTGCTTATTCTTACAATCGGGTGCAATTTTTTCTATAGAAGGCCCATAGTTTTGTATAATCAGATTTTCATCGAATAAAATATAAAATGGAAATATTTTTGAAAATTCCGTTAAATCAAAATGAATGCTGTTATTCATACTTTACCAACTTACTTTAAATACTTCATGATTATTGCCAGCGTCTCTACTTTCTAAAAGGGTAATATCAATTTGTGTTTCAAACATTTTACCCAGACCCGACAAAAGCCCATGAACAAAATCTTTTAAACCTTCTCGTTTTGAAAAATAATGAATATGTATGCTGTTTTCTTCAATATCGCTTACTTTAAATTCAGGTGGGGTTAGTTTAGGATACAGCAACATTATATGATTGTGAAATTGAGGCAAATTGGTGAGAAACATTTTTAAATTTGATCCACCTGCCATCATTAACGAACCATACTTTTCTTTGGTTGTTTTTAAAATCCACCATTCTCCAAATAGAAATAATACTTGATCTAGAGGAACATTCATTTCTTCACTAATTGCACCAGCTAATAAATAAGTTATATTATCATCGTATGGTTCGTTGCTAATAAAATAATCTACCTCAATGCCACTTCGTTTTCGTATCAATTCCCATTTCTCTATTCCAAAATTTTCTACTACCAATTCCTCCATTGATTTGTTGACGATTCCGTACATATTTTAATTTTTAGTGTGAAAAGAAAAATGTTCCACTTTTAATTTCTAATTAATTTTTAAACAAGTGGATTTAATTTTCAACTAAAATAATCATAAGAAACTAGTAATTGAACAAAATAAATTTTCACTTGTACAAATCGCTGTTCCAAATTTCAATAAAAAGCCTAAATCGAATGAAAAAAATTAATAAAAATCGACCTTGATTAAATTCTATTCTAAAAAAATGCGGAATTACTTATTTTTTAAAATCAATTTTTATAACTTACAATCTTTATAATTTCGAAAAAACACACAACAAACTTTTTTACAAATGCTTTAAGGTGTGATTTTTAGAAATGCAATTAATTTATATTCCATTTCAAATTTTTGAAAATCATGCAAGTATTAAAATTTGGGGGTACTTCTGTTGCCAACGCTGAAAATATAGAAAAAGTAATTTCAATTGTTACTAAAGCAATTTCCAAAGAGCCAACTATAGTGGTTGTTTCTGCACTTGGAGGAATAACAGATATTTTATTGGATTCCGCAACCATTGCGGCTTCTGGCTCACCTCAATTTGTAGAGAAAATTTCAACCGCAGAAAAAAGACATTTCGATTGCGTTTTGCAGTTGATTGGCAATAACCCACCTGAAGAGTTGGTGTCATTCATTAAAATCACATTTGAAGAAATTAAAAATCTATGCAATGGCATTTTATTGCTTAATGAATTAACGCCTCGTTCTAAAGATAGAATTGCAGGTTATGGCGAACTACTATCATCCAAAATAATTACGACTGCATTTAATGAAAAGTTGATAAAGGCAACTTGGTTGGATGCTCGAAAATTAATTGTTACCAATTCTGCTTTTGGTGCGGCATTGGTTGATTTTGATGTTACCAATCAAAAAATTAATGAAGCCGTTAACGAACAGGGTGCTCATTTATTTATCGTGCCAGGTTTTATTGCTTCAGATACACATGGCGTTTCTACCACACTTGGAAGAGGTGGTTCTGATTATACAGCAGCCATTTTTGCTGCAGCGGTTTCTGCTACCAATTTAGAAATATGGACGGACGTTAGTGGTATGATGACGGCAGATCCAAGGTTAAGCAGCAACGCTAAAATTATTCCATATATTTCTTATCAAGAAGCTATGGAATTATCTCATTTTGGTGCCAAAGTTATTTATCCGCCCACCATTCAACCGGTAATGAAAAAACACATTCCAGTTTGGATAAAAAATACATTTGCGCCTGATGATTTTGGTACCATGATATCAAGTCAGCAATCCTTGAATAATAAAAACAGCAACATCATCACCGGTATTTCGAGTATCAACAACATCTGCTTAATTACACTTGAAGGAAGTGGAATGGTGGGTATTCCTGGGTTTTCAAAAAGATTGTTTGAAGCATTAAGTAACGAAAAGATAAATGTTATTTTAATTACACAAAGTTCTTCAGAACATTCGATTACTGTTGCCATTGATAATAGCATGTTTGAAAAAGCAAAGTCAGCAGTTGATCTCATTTTTTCAAATGAAATAGCACTGGGAAAAGTGGATCCTTTAATATTGGAAAAAGATTTATCAATAGTTGCATTGGTAGGAGAAAACATGGAAAACCATACGGGTGTAAGTGGCCGGATGTTTGGTGCAATGGGTAGAAATGGCATCAACATCAGGGCGATTGCTCAGGGCTCATCAGAAAAAAATATTTCTGCAGTTATTTTCACAAAAGATGTAAAGAAAACCATCAATATTTTACACGAAGAGTTTTTTGAAACAACCTATAAACAAGTCAATGTTTTTTTAGCAGGTGCAGGAAACGTAGGAAAAAAATTGCTCACTCAATTAAAATGTCAATCTGAAACATTACAAAAGAATTTACATTTAAATATTAGGTTAACAGGAATAATCAACAGTAAAAAAATGTTGATTAACGAATCTGGTATTGATGCTGAAAATTGGGAGCAATTGCTTAGTCAAGGAACAACATCAGATATCAATGATTTTGTAAAACAAATCATAGAATTGAATTTGAGGAATACGGTTTTTGTAGATATTACGGCTAATGAAAATGTAGCAAATGTGTATGAGTTGCTGCTCGAAAAAAGTATCGCAGTGGTTGCTTGTAATAAAATTGCAGCCTCTTCAGCATACAGCAATTATAAAAAATTAAAAGAACTTGCTAGAGAATATAATACGCAATTTCTGTTTGAAACCAACGTAGGTGCGGGATTGCCAATTATCGGTACAATAAATGATTTGATTCATAGCGGTGATAAAATCAATAAAATTGAAGCCGTATTAAGTGGAACGCTGAACTTTGTTTTTAATCATTACGATGGTACTCAAAGCTTTGCAGAAGTAGTTAAAAAAGCACAGTTAGAAGGTTACACTGAGCCAGATCCTAGACTTGATTTGGGCGGAAAAGATGTCATGAGAAAGATAATGATTTTAGCAAGGGAGGCAGGTGAGCAAATAGAAATGGAAGCTATTGAAAATAGTTCTTTTATGCCCAATGAATGCATGCAAGGAACGGTAGATGAATTTTATACTTCAATGACAAAATTCGAATCGCATTTTAAATCATTGTATGAAGATGCCAATGCGAATGGAAATAAATTGAAATTTGTTGCCTCATTTGAAAATGGTAAAGCATCGGTTGGACTTCAGCAAATTCAACCCAATCATGACTTGTATAATCTTTTTGGAAAAGACAATATCGTATTGTTTTATACCGATAGATACAAAGAACAACCCTTGGTAATTAAAGGAGCTGGAGCCGGTGCTGAAGTTACCGCTAGTGGCGTTTTTGCCGATATCATTAGAGCCTCTAAAATTTAATTTATGCAATCCATTAAAGTAAAATCACCTGCTACATTATCCAACCTTTGTTGTGGGTTTGATATTTTGGGAATGGCTTTAGAAATACCATTTGACATTATAGAATTGAAGATGCGCGATGAACCCGGAATATCAATTACACATCTTGATGACTATAATCTTCCAACAGATCCAGAAAAGAATATTGCAGGGGTAGCTTTACAAGCGATGATTGATCAGTTGAATTATAAACATGGTTTTGATATCATTATTGAAAAGAAAATAAAACCTGGAAGTGGTATTGGCTCAAGCGCTGCAAGTGCCGCTGGCATTGTAGTTGCAGCAAATCACCTTTTCGAAAATAGATTTACCAAAAAAGAACTTGTATCGTTTGCGATGGAAGGAGAGTTGTTGGCCAGTGGCTCTAGGCATGCCGATAATTTAGCACCTTGTATTTATGGCGGGTTGGTATTGATTAGAGATACGCCAAGTTTAGATATTATCGAATTGAATACACCACCACTTTTTATTACGATCGTTCATCCGCAAATTGAAATCAAAACTTCTTATGCCAGAGAAATTCTGCCTAAAGAAATTCCGCTGAAAAGCGCCGTGGTGCAATGGGCTAATGTAGCAGGATTGGTAACAGGTTTTTTGCATTCAGATTACAAGTTGATTGGTCGTTCGTTGCAAGATATTATTGTGGAACCAGTAAGAAGCAAACTTATACCAGGATTTGATTTGGTAAAGAAAAATTGTTTGGATATAGGTGTTTTAGGTGGAGGTATTTCTGGTAGCGGTCCATCATTATTTATGTTGAGCGAAAATGAAGAAATTGCAAAAACAGCAGAATCAGAAATGAAAGCAGTTTACACCAATTTAGGAATAGATTTCAAAACGTATGTTTCAACGGTTTCAAAAAATGGGGTAGAGGTTTTTTAAGTAAAAAGTAAAAAGTAAAAAGTAAAAAGTAAAAAGTAAAAAGTAAAAAGTAAAAAGTAAAAAGTGAAAAGTGAAAAGTGAAAAGTGAAAAGTTGCGAATTGTTTTTTTGATTTTTGAATTTTTCATTTTGAATTAATATTTAGCAAATGAACTACTACAGTTTAAACAGGCAATCGCCAAACGTAAATTTTAAAGAAGCAACCATCAAAGGTCAGGCGCCGGATAAAGGACTTTATTTTCCTGAAGAGATACCGGTTTTGCCAAAATCGTTTTTTAGAGATATCGAACAAATGTCTAAAGAAGAAATGGCGTATAAAGTAATAGCGCCATTTGTTGGAAACGTAATGCCAGAAACTGTTTTACAACAAATCGTAAATGAAACAATCAACTTTCCCATCCCAATTGTGCCTGTTTCGGACAATATTTTTGCACTCGAAATGTTTCATGGAAAAACGCTTGCCTTTAAAGATGTGGGCGCTCGTTTTATGAGCCGTTGTCTTGGCTATTTCGTAAAAGACAATAATAAAAAAGTCACTGTGCTTGTGGCTACTTCTGGCGATACAGGTGGTGCGGTTGCTGATGGTTTTTATAAAGTAGAGGGTGTGCAAGTAGTTATTTTATATCCTTCGGGAAAAGTAAGTTCGGTTCAAGAAAAACAATTAACCACACTTGGTAAAAATATCTTTGCACTTGAAGTAAACGGAACATTTGATGATTGTCAACAAATGGTAAAGCAAGCTTTCAATGATGAAATGTTGATGAGTCAAATTTTTCTCACCTCAGCAAATTCCATCAATGTAGCCCGTTGGTTGCCACAACAGTTTTTTTATTTTTTAGCTTATAAACAATGGCAAAACAAATCGTTGCCTCCAGTTATAAGTGTGCCAAGTGGAAATTTTGGAAATATATGTGCTGGTATTTTGGCGCATAAATCCGGATTGCCCATTCAGCATTTTATTGCCGCTTGCAATGCCAATGATGTTATTCCAAAATTTATGGAAACCAAAGTATACAATCCTCAGCAAGCGGTTGCCACAATTTCAAATGCAATGGATGTAGGCAACCCCAGTAATTTTATTAGAATATTGGAAATGTTTGATGGCAATGCTGATATGTTGTCTAATATATTTTCATCAGTTTGTGTAACTGATGAGGAAACGAAACAGGTCATAAAAGAAGTAGATGCTACCTATGGTTATCTAATGGATCCGCATGGCGCAGTGGGTTACATTGCTTTGAAAAATTATTTAAAAATTCATCCTGAATTTTCTGGCATCTTCGCTGAAACGGCCCATCCGATTAAGTTTTATGATGTTGTAGAAGAAATTATACACAGAAAAATCCCACTTCCTGATGGGATACAATCACTTATGCAAAAAGAAAAAAAATCAGTTGTAATTGAATCAGATTACGATTTTTTAAAAAACTATTTGCTTTCGATGGCATTTTAAAAGCGCAATTTTTTACATTTCTGCATAATTTTTTATGATTTTATTTAGATAATCTTAACAGCAAATATTCCTTTCTTTTGGTGTTGCGGGCTACTTTTGTTTTTTATAATTTAATCCGTACCCCTATGAAAACACGTATATCAACAAGAAACCTTGTGTTCTTTATTTTTCTTCTAATCTCTGTTTTGCATATACCAACTGGCTTTGGTAAATCAAGCAATTATTCTTTTAAAATTTCTGCATTATCGAATACAAAAATCAATTTGACCGCAATGCTATACAATCAATTGAACTTGGATAGTTTAGGATTATCTCAAGATGCATTTTCTATGGCAATGAAAGGGTTTGAATATTTAAAATCGAATGGTAGATTACTCAATGAAAACATCATTTCTATCATTGACTTTTCAAAATCATCAGCTTCGAAAAGACTTTTCGTCATTGATTTGGCTTCAGGCGTTTTGTTGTTTAATACTTATGTAGCACATGGACAAAATTCTGGATCTGAGATGGCAGAAAGATTTTCCAATAAATTATGCAGTTTACAAAGTAGCCTTGGTTTTTACGAAACCGCTTCAACATATATAGGCAAACATGGATATTCTTTAAAACTCGAAGGGCTTGAAAAAGGCATAAATGACAATGTCATGGAGCGTGCAATTGTTATGCACGGGGCGTCTTATGTTTCTGAAGGTATAATAAAAATTAAAGGTTATTTAGGCAGAAGCTGGGGCTGTCCTGCGGTTCCTGAAAAATATTCAAAACCAATTATTGATAAAATAAAAAATGGTTCTTGTATTTTTATTTACGCTAATAATTCAGCATATCTACATCAAAGCAAAATTTTGCAAAGTTGATTTGTAATACCAATTATATTTACTTTTTAGTTTTATTTTTTCTGGTATAATGCTGATATCACAGCTGTTTGGGACAATTTCATTGGACCATTACAGATGTCTAATCGGTATAATTAGTATTTGAATCAGTTCTAATTATTATCTTCACAAAAAGAATTTATGGAACAATTGAAAGGTACCGGCGTTGCCATTGTAACACCGTTTGATAAAAACAAATCTGTTGATTTTAAAGCACTTGAAAAGGTAATCGATCATATTATTGTTGGCGGTGTTCAATATATTGTTACGTTAGGTACCACTGGTGAAACACCTGTTTTAAGCAAAGAAGAAAAAATTGACATTGTAAATTTCACTTTTGAATATGTCAACAATCGTGTGCCAATTGTGGTTGGTATTGGAGGAAATGATACAAGAAGTCTTTTGAATGATTTAAATACATTTCCAATAGAAAAAGCAATTGCCATTTTAAGTGCCAGTCCTTATTACAACAAGCCATCGCAAGAAGGAATATTTCAACATTACAAATTGATTGCTGAAAACTCACCTAAGCCAATTTTATTGTATAACGTTCCTGCAAGAACTGGTCGAAATATGGAAGCTTCAACTACACTTAGGCTTTCCCGTGAGGTTAGTAATATTGTTGGTATAAAAGAAGCTGGTGGCAACATGATTCAATGCATGGAACTCTTGAAAGAAAGACCTGATGGGTTTATTGTTGTTAGTGGGGATGATGATTTGGTGCTTCCTCAAATGGCTTGCGGAATGGATGGTGTTATTAGTGTAGTTGCAAATGCCATTCCTAAACCATTTACAAATATGATTAACCATTGTATTGATGGGGATTACAAATTGGCTAAAACGATCAATGATTCATTAATAACTGCATATCAATTGATGTTTGCTGAAAATAATCCTGCTGGGGTTAAAGGCTTTCTTGCTGAAATGGGATTGATTGAAAACGAACTGCGTTTGCCTCTTGTATCATTAAGTTCACCTATTCAACAAGGTATCAAAGCTTACCTTCAAAAAAATAATTTTTAAATTTTATAGCAACTACCGTCTATTGCTAAAATGGTGTTTTCAAATACAGCTTTGGCCTCTACTAAAAATTGATCCAGAGTTTCGTATTTTGAAGAAAAATGACCAATCATCAATTGTTTTACACCAGACAGCTTCGCAATAGTTGCTGCTTGTTCTGTTGTGCTATGATACCTATCCTTCGCCTTTTGTTCCATGTCTTTTAAATAGGTGGTTTCGTGATACAACAAATCAACACCCTTTACAATATCTACTAATCGAGTATCGAAAATGGTGTCGGCGCAATAGGCATAACTTTTGGCTGCGCTGTTTGCAATGGTTACTGCTTCATTAGGGATTATTGTTCCTTTTTTTGTTGTATAATCTTCACCTTTATGCAGCTGGTTGAAATAAGAGGATGGAATTTCGTAAGCTTTGGCTTTTATCGGGTCTACTGTTCTAGGATTCTTTTTCTCCCGAAATAAAAAACCCCAACATTCAATTCTATGATCAACTTTAAATGTGTCAACCGTCATTTTATTCGTATCCGCAATTTTTCCCTCTTCAATTAGTGGATGAAAATAAATGGGATATGGAAGTATAATGTTTGCTGATTTTAATTGGATTTGAATGATGTCATCTAGCAAAGCTGGGCCAAAAATATGAAGGTCTTGAGTTCTTCCTAAAAGCCCCATACTTGTTATCAATCCAATTAGTCCAAAATAATGATCGCCATGTAAATGAGAAATAAAGATGTGGGATATTTTGCTCCGTTTAATTTTGTATCGAGCCATTTGCATTTGTGTTCCTTCCCCACAATCTATTAAAAAACTATTATCCTGATCTTGTAACACTTGAGCAGTAGGAAATCTTCCAAAAGCAGGCAATGCAGAATTGTTTCCTAAAATGGTAATGTTTAACAAAGCGATTTTTTTATATTTTGTTATTTAATTTTCGTCGTCTCCATTCATCAACTCACGTTCAATCTCTTCCATTTGTACAATATCCCAAGCTTCACTTTCTGAAGGTGTAATGTTCATGGTATCCAACAATTCCAATTCTTCTAATTGATTTAATATGCTTTTGTTTAATCCACAAATTACAAAGGAATTGTTTTCATTATAAAATATTTCTTGCACTTCGCTCAACATCATCAAAACCGCATCTTCAATATTTGATGTTGTTTGTAGGTTCAAAATCACATGCGGAATTGGATAAGTTAATTGATCCGTCAAACTTTTGCGAAATTCATCTGACATAATAGCAGTGATTTCATTTGTTTCTGGCGTAATAACACTAAATTTTTCTTTGGTATCTATTTTGACATTCATAATTAGGTTGTTTGAAATGATGAAAATAAAAAGAAAAAAGGGAAATACGTATTTCATTTCAATCTTTTAATGAGTTAGATGAAAATAAAATTCCAATAAACTTTTTTTCATAGTAAATTGTATTATTAATTAGTACGTGTATAAAAAAAACAGGTTAACTTTTCAACTTATCAACAATTTGATTTTACACAGACTAAACGAACATAAATAATCGTTATCATTGTATCACTTAAAAACTAAGCTCATGGATAATAATTTTTCAGCACAAGTAAAAGAAATCATCTCATATAGTCGTGAAGAAGCATTAAGACTTGGAAACGACTTTATTGGAACAGAACATTTGGTTTTGGGATTAATAAGAGAAGGAGAAAACACCGCTGTAAAAATTCTTAAATCGCTAAATATTGATTTATACGAATTACGAAAAGAAATCGAAATGGCGGTGAAAGATAAATCAGGAAAAAACATTGCAAACATCAATTCATTACCATTAACAAAGCAAGCCGAAAAAGTAATCAGAATTACAGTTTTGGAAGCAAAGACTTTAAAAAGTGCTTTGGTGGAAACAGAACATTTGATGTTGTCTATTTTAAAAAACAAGGAAAATATTGCTACACAGATTCTAAATCAATTTGAAGTAGATTATGATATTTTCAAAACAGATTTGGGCTTTGTTACAAGTAAGCCACCTCAAGCAGATTTTAATGAAGAGGAGGAATTTGATGAAGAGCGTAAGCAGTATGGCCAACAACCAAAAGGCGGAAAGCCAGGCGCAGCAACCATAAAAACAAAAACGCCCGTACTAGATAATTTTGGAAGAGATATTACTCGACTAGCAGAAAATGGCTCATTAGACCCTATCGTTGGTCGTGAGGTAGAAATAGAAAGGGTTTCACAAATTTTATCCAGAAGAAAAAAGAACAATCCCATTTTAATTGGAGAACCAGGTGTGGGTAAAACAGCCATTGTAGAAGGGTTGGCATTAAGAATTGTGCAAAGAAAAGTTTCTAGGGTTTTATTTGATAAGCGTGTTGTTAGTTTAGATCTTGCGGCTTTGGTTGCAGGTACTAAATATCGTGGTCAATTTGAAGAACGTATGAAAGCCATCATGAATGAGCTCGAAAAAAATCGTGATGTGATTTTATTTATTGATGAAATACATACCATTGTTGGCGCCGGTGGTGCAAGTGGTTCATTAGATGCCTCAAATATTTTTAAACCAGCATTAGCTCGTGGCGAATTACAATGTATTGGTGCTTCAACACTCGATGAATACCGCATGCATATTGAAAAAGATGGCGCATTAGACAGAAGATTTCAAAAAGTGTTGATTGAACAACCATCTGTTGAAGAAGCGATTGAAATTTTAACCAATATTAAAAATAAATACGAAGACTTTCATAATGTAACGTACAGCAGAGAAGCGATTGAGGCTTGTGTAAAAATGAGTGATCGTTACATGACCGATAAATTATTGCCAGATAAAGCCATCGACGTTTTGGATGAAGTGGGCGCAAGAAAGCACATTAAAAATATAAATGTTCCAGAAAACATAATCGACCTTGAAAAGAAAATTGAAGATATAAAGCTTGAAAAAAACAAAGTAGTTAAAAGTCAAAACTTTGAAGAAGCAGCTGCACTGAGAGATACAGAAAAACGTTTGCAAGAAGATTTAGAAAAAGCAAAAAATGAGTGGGAAGAGGAGAGTAAAAACAAAAGATTTCCGATTGAAGAAGAAGATATCGCTGAAGTGGTATCAATGATGACAGGAATTCCGGTAAAAAGAATGGTACAAGCGGAAACAGACAAACTACGCCGTATGGCAGAGGATTTAAATGCTTCCGTAATTGGACAAGATGATGCTATTGGAAAAGTAGTAAAAGCCATTCAGCGTAATAGAATCGGTTTAAAAGATCCTAAAAAGCCGATAGGTACTTTTATTTTCTTAGGGCCTACTGGTGTGGGAAAAACAGAATTGGCACGTTCTTTAGCCAAGCATATGTTTGACAGCGAAGATGCACTTATAAGAATTGATATGAGTGAATACATGGAGAAATTTACGGTAAGCCGATTAATTGGAGCACCTCCAGGATATGTAGGTTATGAAGAAGGCGGTCAACTTACAGAACGTGTGCGAAGAAAACCTTACAGCGTGATTTTATTGGATGAAATAGAGAAAGCGCATCCAGATATATACAATATTTTATTGCAAGTGTTGGATGATGGACAATTAACGGATGGGTTAGGCAGAAAAATCGACTTCAAAAATACGATGATCATCATGACTTCGAATATTGGTGCTCGTCAGTTGAAAGATTTTGGTGATGGGGTAGGGTTTGCAACTCAATCTCGCCAGGATAATCAAGATGAAAATAATAAATCAATCATTGAAAAAGCTTTAAAACGTACATTTAGTCCAGAGTTTTTAAATAGAATTGATGATATAATTATCTTTAATTCTTTATCAAAAGAAAACATTAATCAAATTATCGACATCTTAATGAAAGGTGTAATGAAACGATTGATTAATCTTGGATTTTCACTTGAACTTGCACAAGATGCGAAAGATTTTATTGCTGATAAAGGTTATGATAGCCAGTTTGGTGCAAGGCCATTACACCGAGCCATTCAAAAGTATTTAGAAGATCCTTTAGCAGAAGAGATTTTAAATATGACCATCAAGCCTGGAGATACTATGTTGGCAGAATTGGATAATGAAAATGGAAAAATCACCTTTAGAGTTAAAGAAGAGACAAAGAAAAAAGAAAAGAAATCTCAGTCGTAGAATAAAGTTTAAATAATTTTCAATACGCCTCAATTCGGGGCGTATTTTTTGTTTCGCGCAAAGCTCGCAAGGGAGCAAAGACGCAAAGTTTTTTGATACGAAGTCAGTACGACACAAAGTTTTTTTGTAAGAAGATTAAGACAATAAATGGAAAATGCTTGCAACTTTTTGTGCGTGTTGAATATCTTCAACCACTTCTTGAACTTATTGAATGTCTGAAACCGCTCAGTCGGAGACTGAAACCTCTTGTAGACACCGGTTTGGAAACCGGCGCCAATCGGAAATGCTTCCAACTTTTTGTGCGTGTTGAATATCTTCAACCCCTTCTTGAACTTATTGAATGTCTGAAACCGCTCAGTCGGAGACTGAAACCTCTTGTAGACACCGGTTTGGAAACCG
>VFKL01000120.1 GCA_009885535.1 Chitinophagaceae bacterium
TGGAAATTATAAAGTAATCTTGAAAAAAGTAAACAAAAAATGGGGACAAGAGTTGTTGTTAGATTATCCTACAAAAGATAATGTTGAATTGTTTAATAAAAGAAAAGCAAATGGATTAATTCCAAAAACTGCTCGAATTGGAAACGGAATTGCCATTCATGGTACAAGGCCAGAGGAAGAGTGGACGGTTGATAGTGAATACAGCTGGACCGATGGTTGTGTTTCGCTGAAATACACAGAAATGCTGGATTTGTTTAGTTATATCCCTGAAGGAACGAAGGTTAAGATTCAGCCATAAATAACAGATTTGCATCTCCATAGCTCAAAAATCGATAGTCATTTTGCAGTGCATATTCATAACAAGTTTTCCATTTTGATCCAATTGCCGCAGCTACCAACAACAACAATGTAGATTTCGGCTGATGAAAATTGGTTACCATTGCTTTTACAATTTTAAATGAATATCCAGGTGTAATGAGTAATTGCGTTGTGGTAAAAATTCTGTTTATTGTCTTTTTATTCATCCATACCATCAATGCTGTTAAAGCTTCAACTTTTGAAATTTCATTGGCTTGCAATTCATACGCATCCCATTGATATAACATTAAATTTTCAAGATCCGGATTCAATAATGATTTTACACCCAACCAATATAATGATTCCAACGTTCGCAAGGAAGTAGTTCCAACGGCTATAATTAATTCTTTTTGGTCAACAATTTTTTGAATGGTATTTAAATCAACATCAATCCATTCGGCGTGCATCTCATGCGCTTGCATCGTTTCTGATTTCACCGGTTTAAATGTACCTGCGCCAACATGTAAGGTTACGAAAGCCTGATGAATCTGATGTTGATTTAACTGCGCCATTATTTGCTCGTTAAAATGTAGGCCAGCGGTTGGTGCTGCTACGGAGCCATTGTGTTGCGCATACACCGTTTGATATCTTCTGGAATCTGTTAATTCCGTACTTCTTTTAATGTATGGTGGAAGCGGCACATCACCAGTTTTATCTAATATTTCTGCAAATGAAATCGATTCATCGTTCCATTCAAATTTTACCACAAATCCTTCTGATAAATTGGATATTATTTTGGCCTTAAAAACAATTTCTTTGTCAATTATAAAAACAAACTTCTCCAAATATTCCGTTTTCCATTTTGATACCCCACCGATAAAACATTTCCAAATTGAACTTCCTTTTTCTGACATCACACTGGAATATTCATATGTATCTCCTGCGGGTTCCAAGCAAAATATTTCAATTTTACTGCCTGTACTTTTTTCAAACACAATACGAGCATTTATTACTTTACTGTTGTTGAATACCAACAAAGTTTCTTTTGGAATATGCGTTAGAATATTTTCAAATCGATCTTCTTTTATCTGTTCATCTTTGAAAATTAAAAGTTTAGATTGATCTCGATTTTCTAACGGAAACAAAGCGATGCGCTCGTTGGGCAAGTCGTAATCAAAATCATTAATGGAAATATTTTTCGGGGACGAGTGCATGATAAAAATAAAAAGTGAAAATTAAAAAATAAAAAATTAGTTCATTCAATTGAAGCGAATAATTCGTTTGTAAAAAATTACAATCTGCCTTTTATAATTTCGGCCACAATTGAAGGATCTAAAAGTGTTGATGTGTCGCCTAAATTTTCGGTTTCCCCTTCAGCTACTTTTCTCAATATTCTACGCATAATTTTACCACTTCTTGTTTTGGGCAATCCACTTACAAATTGAATTTTATCTGGCTTTGCAATGGCTCCAATAATTTTGGATACCGTTTTTAAGATGTCTTGTTTCGTATGTTCTTCATCGGTATGTATTTCTCCAA
>VFKL01000033.1 GCA_009885535.1 Chitinophagaceae bacterium
TCGCAACCTGTTGTGTATCGTAAGGTATCTCGATAGGTACCACTCGAGTTTACAACGGTAGCCCATGGTAGCGTGTACGTATTACCGATACATATGATTGGATTAAGCAAGTTTGTAGTAAATGTTTGCTCGACTAAATTAAATGTTCGTCTAACACTATCACAGCCTGTGGTATAATGCAAGGTATCTCTATAAATTCCTGGAACTAACACCTCACTACCCCATGGCAATGTGTAAGTTGAATCGGTACAAAATGTAGCATTGAAAGTTACTTCAGCGTAAATTTGTATAGATAAATTATAGCTTTTAATCAAACTATCGCAACCTATAAGGTTTTTCAATGTATCTCTATAATTACCTGGGATATTGACTTGTGGTCCCCATGGCAAAGTATAATTATTCCCCTGACATATTTTTACATTATTGGTTAATGTAACTGGAGCTGGGGCAACCAATACATTGAATGTGTCTCGCCTACTACAATTGCCATAGTTGATATTTACCCAATTTATTCCTGAGGATGAAAATGTATGATTTGCACCTGTTGCACCATTATTCCATGTGTAGCTTATAGCATTGGGGGTGGAGATATCTAAAATAAATGATTGAAAAGGGAAACAGATTGTTGTATCAATACGGGCGAATGGACTTTTTGGTGATGAGATTATAAAAGTATCGCGAATAAAACAAGTGTTCCATTTAAGTCTATTTACAAACAAACCTGGATTAAAGGCGTATATAGAATTTGTTGTAGCATTATTATTCCACAAATATGTTTCACCAAAACCACGATAAGAATTTAACAAAATAGAATCATTGGCACATAAAATAAAATTTTCTTTTTTAGGAACAATTGGACTAATTGAAACCATTATGGTATCTTTTCTAACACATCCGTTAAAACTGGCTGCTACATTATAGTAGTTTACATCAATTGCGGTTGCATTGTACGTAGCATTCGTACTTCCATCTTGCCATAAATAAGTAGCCCCATTCCATGAAGTAGCATTCAATGTTACAGCAGCTCCTGTACAAGATATTTTATCAGGTCCTAAATTTAGATTTGGTCTTGCTGGAATTAGAATTGGCACTATGGAAGAATCTTTTCCACCACAACCATTATTTCTAACAACAAGTTTTACATTGTAGGTTTGATCTGTTGCTAAAGCAGGGTATCTGAATTTTGGTGCTACTGTTGTTGATGTTTGCCCAGCATATCCAAAATCCCATAAATACTGAACATTTGAACCATAGGTGGAATAGTTTACAAATATGGCCGAGTCATTTTGATTGCAATCAAATTCGGGTAGAAAATTGGCATTAGCTAAGCAGTTTTGAATTGGCGCACATGTATCTCTATGAACTACACCACTCACATGTAAATCTATGGTACCGGTCACTTGTTGGTTAAAATAACTAACTGGCGTAAATACCTGAATATAATAACTTCCAGGTGCAAGACATTTATAGGTATCCTGTGTTAATGCATCCTGCACACAACTTCGCTCCTGCATCGCACCACAATTGCCATTCATCAATCTATATTTTATTCGCGAAGAAGTCGTTGTAGTATTTTCAGTTAGATAGGTGGTGATATCTAGTGTATCGGTTCCCGTTATATTTATTTTAAACCAGGATGTTTTGTAATCAACCCTATTTTCACCTTGAGGACAAGTTAGCGTTT
This sequence comes from Chitinophagaceae bacterium, assembly GCA_009885535.1. GTDB lineage: Bacteria > Bacteroidota > Bacteroidia > Chitinophagales > Chitinophagaceae > Ferruginibacter. Next base: position 1,685 of record VFKL01000033.1, read on the forward strand.
CATTAAACTCTCCATAATCTGTACCAATGGTATGACAATCTACTAAAACTGATGAAACTGCAGAACCAGGACCAGGAAGTGCTAACGGCATTGGAGCGCTACAAAAATCACCTAAATCCTCAACCAGCATTATTTCAGGAATAGCATATTCATTTAATAAATTACATCCTGTAAGAATGATATAATAAGTTCCGGCGTTTACGCATGTTTGTGACCAATAACTTCCATCTCCATAATAACTAGATAGATTATTTTGATACACTAAACCATTTGAGGTAGAATCACCGGGTATCCTTTGTCTGAACAATTGAATATACTGCTGGTCTGAGTTATAATTCCCATTTAAATTCACCCTAAAACGAACATGACCGGTTATGTTTGTACTAAATTTATACCACAAGGTTTTGTTGGAACAGCTATTGTAATAATAATTTACAGGATCAGGTAAATCGCGGGTAGCACATGTGAAATTATCACGCTGACCAAGATAAGTTCCCGGACTTAAATTGGTGCCAATATTTGATGCTTGGTAGTAATGATCAAAACGTGGATTTATACGGTTAATAGAGTCAATTAAAACCCCAATTTCAACCTGACTATTTGGTGTCATTCCGGGTATTTCATAAGGGTATGAATTGGTATTATCTATTAAAATATAATATCGCTTTGTTGTTGCATTACAGGGATCTCTATAAAAGCTAACTTCGGAAGGTGCACTGAAACAATAAGAATACGAAGCGTTTTGAACTTTTAAAGTTAAGCCTTGAGCGATAGTCGAGTCTAATTGACCTGTACTAACAACACTAGAAAAAGGCAAGGTTCCATTCACATCACTTTCATATACGGCGTAACGATATTGGAATTGTTTCCCTATGCTTTTATTTTGTACTTTAATTCTTACGTAACCACCTTGATTAACTACGAAAGTGTACCATAAATTTCTTCGTGGAATTTCTGAATAACTGGGTTGGTTGGTTTGTGTATACAAGTTATTGTTTGTTCCAGCATTGTAAATACTAGGCGTGTGAACAACCCCACAGGCATTATCAGTAGGATCTGAACTTTGAGCACCTGTGGTACAATAGAAAAAATCATTACTAGGTTCACGACCCGCATCTAGAGGATTAACATCACCTACTTTCCCAAAATGATACATGCTATCAGGTGGTACAACCCCAAAATCGTATGCTTTTTTAGCGTGGTCAAATCTTGAATACCCTATTTTATCGATGTAAATTGTTGGCTTTACGGTTGTACAAGTATGCGTGCTATTTCCAAACACAGCTAGCGTATAAACACCCGGCTCTACTCTACAAATTTGAATATTGCCACTTGATGAAATGCATGGCTGAATTGGCGTAGCAGTTGTTAATAACAGCGAATCGGTTCGCACATCAAGTTTATATAAAGCGCCAAAAAAATTTGCCGTGTTTATTTGTAAATAACTTTCTTGCGTTGTTTGAAATACATAATAAGCAACTTTTACAGATGATGCATCACATGGTAAAATGGGATGCATGCTAAATGGCGTATCTGTTGTACAATTAAAATGCTCTGTATTTAAAGTGTACAATTTATTTGTGTTGGGATATGCATTGGTATGTCCTGTTTGTGGCCCCCATTCTATTAAATACGGCTGATTTGTGTTGGTATCTATTGATGCTTTGTAAGGTCGGTTGTATGCAGGCCCTTCACATTGAACAGAAATAGTAATGTTTACATAATTTTTAATGGCAACATAACTTCCGTAAGGACTTTGATTTAAATTTTGAAAAGGATTTTCGTAAGTTGGGCCACTACCATAACTAATAATTGTGTACCATCCTGAAGCCAGTGCACCACAATTCCCTGTTGAATTTGATGTAAAACATTGGAAACCTGTAACCGGAGTCAACCCATTTATACTATCAGATATTCTTCCTGAAAATAAAGTTGCATAACCAGATGGATAGTAATAAGAACAACCATCTGATAGATAATTTGTCATGGTAACACTTGATGGTGAACTTAAATAAAAAGTCCTATAAATTGCCTTTGTTGCGGTATCGCTATAAATAGTGCAAGGTTGATATCCATTTATTTCTATCGCATTGTCTTTACATGAAAATTGATCTACTGTGCTTGTAATACTTCCCCCAGAAGGAGGAACCTGAGCAACAATATCACCTAAATCTTCAACACGTGAAGGACTATCAAAGCGAGTATTAATGGTATCTAATTGAATAGAAGAATAACTATATTTTCCAACATGACCATCATTACCAAAAGTGGCAAGTGTATATATCCCAGGAACAACACATACCCTATCGCCAAAGCAATAATAATTATAATTCCGACATTCTGTAATTGGTGTTAGCCCTGAAATTCGATCTGGATAATTGAAAACAGATTGAGCTGTAGCCAATGAATCGGCATTACCCAAATAGAGTTTATTATAGTAAAAATCTTCTCCAGCAACTCTAATAGACACAACACTTGAATCTGCTACTTTGAATTCTCTATAAATGGCTCTTGTATTTATTGGGGTGCAAGTAGTGTCAATGGGCAAAACGGTTTTTGCACAACCAAAAGTATCGTTATTACTACGATACGTAACGCCATAATCAAGCGGCTGCATTACACCAGCAACTACATTTGTAGAATCAAATGCACCTGGTTGACTTAATGAATATTGATTGATTGCATTAATAGTTTTAACATTGATATCTAAGTTGATTTTAGAACCTAGATTTCGGTATAAACACGGATTTGAGATATTATTATAAAAGCTGCCGTAAGAATAATTTTGATAATTGTTGTAAAATGAGTCAACACCTAAAATTTGCAAAATATAATCCCCAGGATCCATACAATTAAAAGCATTGTTTACATTAAATGCACTTATTAAATGCGCAGAATCCAAATTGCTACAATCATTACCTGCAGTGGTTTTAAAAAGCCTTAAATGCATGTTATTCCAACATTCAATAGACGAATTTATGGATACATTAGAAGTACTGGATAAAGTGAATGTAAAAAATGTACTTAAGGTATATACTTCTCCATTTAATTGAAAACCCGAATCAGGAATTGCTGGCGTGCAAGGGTGTAAATTATGTTTGGCATTACAACCAAAATAATCGGTACCGCTTGTTGTTATGCCCGCACCACTTGAAGGTAACACACCTAATGTATTACTAACCGGAATTTGAGTAGCTATTGGAACAGGTGCTTGTGTAGGATTTGTACCGCCTAATACTAACGCCACACGAATTCTGTCAATAAAATCTTTATGATGAAAAAGCTGGATTGAATAGGTTGTGTTGGTATTTAACGAATCACATTTGTAGTTTCTAAATGCTATATAATATGAATTATTTTGTAACGAATCACAAGCAACTACAATCGGTAAAGATGAATAAGGTGTAGTTCTAACATCACCCTGATATAACACATATCCAGTAGCGCTATTGAATGCTGAGTTTGAATGGGTTAAATTAAAACCGATGTAATCAAAATAATTAGGTGTTGTAAAAACATGCCAAGTACTTTTGTTGTAATCACCTGGATTTGAAAATGCGCTGCATTGTTCGTTTGCATCATCTGTAGATTGGCAATCCACTTCATATTCGGCAACTCGGCAACCTCGATTAAGCACCCCGAAATCATAGGCATCTGCTTGTAAATCATATGCTGACGTAGAATAATTGGTTGTCAATTCAATAAACACCGGGCCATTAGCTGATAATTTTGAAGAAACTTGAATGAGATATTCGCCTGATTCAACACAAGGATGGAATGTACTGCCGAATAATCCAATTGGGGTTAATTTATTGCTTATTTCAGAAATCGCTGGAAGGCAATTGGTTGTTTTATACACCGCAAATCCAGCATCTCCAGCAGCAATTGGTGAACCATTTTGAGCCAGTGTTACACGAACAGAACGATTGGTAGGAATCGTAAATTTATACCATATTGATTTTCGATATTGTCCGGCTACAAAAATTGCAGGTGCAAAAGTTTCTCCAGCCTCTACTGTTGCGAATCCAATTGAAATCGTATCTGAATAAACGGTTCCAATTCCAAAGCCATTATTGGATATATTAATTTGTATAGCATTAATGCAACTATCGTTTATTTGGGCATTTAATGAATTGCAGTAGAATAAAATAAATACTATTTTTAAACAAGAAAGGGTTTTAAATATTGAATTTGAAATTGATTTCATTACAGGGAATAAATTATTTTAACTGTATAATATTAAACTATAAATTTCAAACAAAACCTTCAATTGAAAAATACCTACTTGTTGGTATTTTTCAATTGATTTTTCTCAAAATTGTTTATGATTTAATGTAGATTTTGTTAGCTATTCAAATTTATTTTGTATAACATAGTTTTATCTTTTTACTATTCAATCAAACTATGTTTTAGCATAACTTTATTTAATTAAAAAAAATCCATAAAAGTTTTAAATATTCTATTTATGGTTTTGTTAATCCTTTCTAAAATTATTTGATGAATTACAAATACTTCATACTCTATTGCATTTTATTTTGGGGATTTGCAAACCAATTGAGCGCGCAAGAATTAACTGGCACTTGGGAGGGACTGATGAAAGATGAATACCTAAAAATCAACATCATTCAAAATGATAACAAGCTTTGTGGTTATACTTATGATATCGTACTTAAAAATAAAACCAGTCATTGTAAAGCTTATTTCAAAGGATTATATGATAAGGAAACTAAAATTTGGACGCTAACTGGTACACGTTTTATTGAAAACAAAGGCAATCATGTTTTAATGATGGTAAAACTTTGGAAAGTACCTCAAGCGGGTAATGACATTTTAAGGTCTACGGTTTTAATTCAAGATTTGTTTTCTAATTTTTTCGATGCCCCAGCAACAGAGTTTTTTTGGTTGAGGAGAATTTCAACTAAAACAAAAAATCCTGCCATTGGAATGCCCGTTTGTGATGAAGTGGTAAAAGAAAAACCATTAACACCTAAAAAAACAATCATTACAACACCAGAAAAAAAAGCACCCATTATCATTAAAAAAGATTCCATAAAAACAAGCCCCACTCCTATTGAACCAAATCCAATTAAAGTAAAAACAGATAGTATTGAAAGTAAAAAATCAACTGCTGTATATCTAAAAAATGAACCGCTTACGTCCAAGATGAATAAGCGAAATCAAATAACGCTTTCTACTTTAAAAATAAATAGTCGCCATGTACAAATCAAAATGTACGACAATGGCACAATTGACAATGATTCTGTAAGTATCTTTTACAATGGAAATTTATTGAAAAAGCATGTTCGACTTACAGAAGAACCCATTATTTTGGAAATGGATTTGGATGAAAATACCAATAGTCATGAAATTACATTGTATGCCGAAAACATGGGCTCATTTCCGCCAAACACAGCATTAATCGTAGTTACCTGCGGAAAGAAAAGATACGAACTTCATTCCAGTACCAATTTTAACGACAACAATGTGTTGAAACTTGAATATGAATCGCCAAATTAAATGCCGATTTTTTCATTTACAATTTTCAAAATTTCAGCCTCAAGTTCGATAGCTTTATTTTCAATTTCTTTCCCATTAGAAATCACTGTATCTATATACGTTTTATCGGAATAACCTGAAGCATTTATACGCACATTCATAAATGCACCCATAACAGCCGATCGAGCACAAAGTGCACCTACGCCTGCATCAGACACCGAATTTGGATTGCCAGTTTCTGCCATGGCTTTGATAATTTCCATACTTTGTAATGAAAGCTCCATTACTTTAAACGGAATTTCTATAGCAAATTTTGTTGCTTCTTGTATGGCTAATGTTCTTGCTGCTTTTTCCGAATCCGTTGATTTTGGTAAACCAAACGCATTCATGATTTTATTAAATGCGTTGGTATCTTCATCTACTAAATTCAAAAGGCTGTCTTTTATTTGCTGGCCTTTTTCTGCCCAATCACTGAATTCTTTCCAGCGTGCATCCCAGCCTGTTTTATGTGAAGATAAATTGGCCACCATTGTTGCTAATGAAATGCCAAGTGCGCCAACATAAGCTGAAATAGATCCACCCCCTGGTGCCGGACTTTCACTTGCCGTTTCATCCGCAAATGCAATCAAATTCATGTCCACCAATTTCTTTCCACTTTGATTGTTTAGCATGTACTCAATAATCCTTTCTTGCGGATTAAATGGAGATAGCTCATCCAAGCCCATTGATTTTACAGCTATTTTGATTAATTCAGCTTCACTTACCCCAACAGAACGCTCTTGTTTGAGTAAAAAATATTTACCCGCATCAAGCATCGCTTTTAAAGGAATTAATCCCACCAATTCACTACCCGTAACGCGCAATCCTCTTTCAGTTGCTTTTTTGCATGCCTCATCAAAGGCAATATGCACGGGCGTTACAGAAATATTGGTTAGGTTAATGGAAATTTGAGCAATGCCATATTCTTCAATAAACCAACCAATAGCCTTCACATATTTCAAACTTCCTGGAATGGTGATTGGCTTTCCATCAGCATCTAGTACATTTTTCCCATTTTCTTTTTTTGTTCTTCCGGCTTCTCTAATATCGAAGGCTACTGCATTTGCTCTACGCGTTGATGTAGTATTTAAATTGATGTTGTATGCCACTAAAAAATCTCTAGCACCAATTACAGTTGCACCTCGCTTTGCATCGAAAACTGCCGGACCAAAATCGGGCTTCCATTCTGGCAACAATATTTTTTGTGCAAACCCTTCGTACTCACCCGCACGGATAATCGATAAGTTGTTTCTTGATATATTGGGTTGGGCTGCTTCGTATAAATATATGGGTAAGTTTAACTCCTCTCCTACGCGTTTTGCCAGCTTTTGCGCAAAAACAGCCGTTTCTTCCATTGAAATATTGGCGATGGGTATTAGCGGACAAACATCAGTTGCACCCATGCGTGGATGCTCGCCTTTATGTTTAGACATATCAATTAACTCTCCTGCTTTTTTTATGGCTCTGAATGCGGCTTCAATAACCAGTTCAGGTTCGCCTACCATGGTTACAACTGTTCTATTGGTTGCTTTACCTGGATCTACATTTAATAGTCGTACACCTTCAACTGCTTCAATTTGATCTGTAATTTGTTTGATAATCGACAAATCATTTCCTTCTGAAAAATTTGGTACGCATTCAATTAATTGTTTCATATTTTATATGTTATGTTTTAAACTTGAAGTTAAATAAATTCTCCTTTTATCATTACTTTTTCAATAAGATTGGTACCAAAAGCATAAGGTAAATATTCAATTGAATTTATCGGTTGTGTAAAAATAAGGTTTGCTTTTTTGCCAATGCTGATACTACCCAACTCATCTTGGATTTCCATAGCAAATGCACCATTGATGGTAGCTGAGTTGATGGCTTCTTGGGGCAACATTTTCATTTGAATGCAACTTAATGCAACAACAAAATTCATATTAAAACTGGGCGAAGAACCGGGATTGAAATCACTGGCTAATGCTATCGCACAACCACCATTTATTAATGCTCTTGCAGGTTGATATTGCATCCTTAAGAAAAATGCGGCTGTTGGCAACAAGGTTCCTATTGTATTTGAAGCTGAAAGATCAGCAATATCTTTTTCAGTCATCGTTTCTAGATGATCCACAGATATCGCATTCATTTTTATGGCAGATTCAATGCCGCCAATACTATTGAGTTGATTGATGTGTAATTTCGGTTTCAATCCATAACGCAAACCTGCTATACAAATTTGTTCCATTTCTTCAACAGAAAAAAATCCGCTTTCACAAAACACATCTATATAATCAGCCAGATTTTCATTAGCAATTACAGGAAGCATATTTTTGGTAATTTCATCAATGTAGCCCTGGTGGTTTTCTTTATATTGTTGAGGAAACGTATGAGCCCCTAAAAATGTAGATTTAATGGTAAGGTTAGATTTTTCTTTTAGCTTTTTAATTACCCGAAGCATTTTCAATTCGGCTTCTATCGTTAATCCATAGCCGCTTTTTATTTCAACTGCTCCGGTTCCTAATTTCGAACAAGCGATTAGTCTTTCCCAAGCTGCATTAAACAATTCGTCTTCAGAAGCATACTGGAGTTTATTGGCAGAATTTAAAATCCCTCCCCCTTTCGCCGCAATTTCAGCATAACTCAATCCATTAATTTTATCTACAAATTCATTTTCTCTACTTCCAGCAAACACCATATGCGTATGGCTATCACACCAAGTTGGCATTACAAATTGTCCGGTGGCATCAATTTGATCTTTAGGAAGAACGGGTATTTCTTGTTTCAAATTTTCCATTAAACCCCATTTGGAAATAATTCCATCTTCAATTAAAAGAAAGGCATTTTCAATTATGGGTAATTCTCTCAATTCAATGTCTCGAAGCAATTTGTTTTCGCTCCTAACATTTACCAGTCCTTTTATATTTACAATTAGTGTTGTCATTTTTTACAAATTTTCCCAAATGGATTTACTAAAGGTTTCCAAACTAGGGTCGCGTGCGCCCATGAGCAATAATACACAATCATTGGTCAAATGAGAACGAACTTTTTCTAAAAATTCATTTCGATTTTCTGCGAAGAAAGCTTGTTTACCCGCATTTTTAATTTCTACAATCAAGTCATTGGCAGAAATGTCTTTCACTGCCGAACCGCCCGCATAAAATATTTCGCTCATCCAAATTTCATCTTCGGGACGCAATACTTGTATAAATTCATGGATGAAATCATTTTTTAAAAACCGCGTTGGGCCATACCCGTGAGGTTGAAACCAGGCAATTACTTTTGGGGCAATTTCTTGACAAGCATCGATAGATGCAGCGCATTTAACCGGATTGTGTCCGTAATCATCAATTACATAAACGCCATTTTTTTTGCCCAACAATTGATGGCGACGATGAATGCCTTCATAATGCGCAATTCCTTTCGAACAAGTTTCGAGTGAAATACCCAACTGAACAGCAACAGCAACGGCAGCCAAAGCGTTTTCCATATTGTGTTTCCCGATGGTGTTTAATGAAAATGGTATATCATTTATTGAAAACTGAATGGTCATGCCATTTTGTAAAAAATCAGTTGAGGTAAACCCTGCACCTGAATTAAAGTCGCTCGAAAAATCATTGGCAACATCAGCAGATAATGAAGCCGCTAAAGCATTATGTTGATTAACGATAAATAATGATTTTGTATTTTTTTTGAAGGTAGAAAAAATGGAAATCAACTCATCAATTTCTTGATGATCTTTATCAATATTAAGCAACAATCCAACTTCAGGTGTATAACTAACGATGGAGCCATCGCTTTCATCAGCTTCAATAATCAGCCAATCGCCATTTCCAACAATGGCATTTCCAATCTTTCCTTTTTTGATGATGCTTACCAATCCGGCTCCGCTAATGATGCTGGGTTGATATCCTGCATGTTCCATAATATCATACAGCATGGCACTGGTGGTGCTTTTTCCAGAGGTGCCTCCTACTGCAATTGTTCGTTTACTATTGGCAATCAATGCCAATAAAGCACTTCTTTTTATAATTGGAATGGATAATTCCTTGGCTTTTTGTACTTCGTAAACAGTGTCTTCAATTGCTGTTGAAACCACCACCAATTGTGTATTTTCATCGATACCTTCTCCATTTTGGACAAAACATTTTATACCTTCAATTTCCAATTTATCTCTGGTGTCATTTAATTCACCTTCAATAAAATATCGATCACTTCCGCTAACATATTTACCAATACCGGCTAAATATTGTGCTATAGCACTCATTCCTGTACCTGCAACGCCTATAAAAAATACATTTTCAAAATCGTCAATGGATTGATACATTATTAATTACTTTATTGATTATCCACGAATTTACTAAGTGGTTTTGAATTTTCACTTTTATAGGACTTCCAACGCTTGAATTTCTTTATTATAGTCGTATTGAAGATCTTCGTGCATACCAGATATTTTTGTGCTTATTTTTTTGAGCAGTGAAAAGTAAATATTTTTTAGTGCAACGCTGTTATTCAATTTTAATCCAGATTCCTGAATACATCTACAGAGATAAATCAATAAGACAATTTCTGTGGTATCTATTCCACTATATTTTATGAATTTATAGGTGATACGAATAATTTTTCGAAGGTTCTTTTTTGCAATATATACTGATTGAAGATTTAATGTTTGAAACCCTTCGTCTATTAGTTTTTTTGCAGAATGGATATAGGCATCTTCGTCTTGTTCCTCAAACAATAAATAAGTGAGTAATTCTTTATTTTCTTTTTTGAACCGAGCAAATCTTAAACACAAATCAATTAGTTGTGTAGACGATTGTTCAGATAAAGCAGATTTAATTTCTTTGGAAGATGCAGCTTTCATTATTTTTTAGAATGCATTAAAGTCAAAACGAAAAAGTAAAAATTATTAATTACTTCTTTTAACTTTTGAA
>VFKL01000071.1 GCA_009885535.1 Chitinophagaceae bacterium
ACCTCACAAACCTCACAAACCTCACAAACCTCTCAAACCTCACAAACCTCTCAAACCTCTCAAACCTCTCAAACCTCACAAACCTCACAAACCTCTCAAACCTCACAAACCTCACAAACCTCTCAAACCTCACAAACCTCTCAAACCTCTCAAACCTCTCAAACCTCTATAACCTTATCCTCTCACACTCTGCTCAAACCTAAAAAAATCATTGGGATCGTATTTGTTTTTTAATTGTTTAAGCCGCGAATAATTGTGAGCATAATATGCAGATTCCCAGTTTTTAAAATTGATGTCTGGATAATTTCGGTATTGCGCTTTGATGCCATGTTTGAAAAAAACATCTTGCACTTCTTGAAAGCGTAATAAAAGTTTTGATTGTTGAGATGGCTGCTCCCAATAAGTTTGTAATTCAGAAAAATAATTAAACGCGCGATGAGGAAAGGCTGACGCTGTATCAAAATCTGATTGTTGAATTTTTCCGCCTAAAGTGTTTATTTGATAAATCATACCTGGCATTTTTCTTACAATATCAATTGCTTCATTTGCACATCCTGCTATTGATTCAAAATCCTTGTATAAACCTGCTGATGCATTTTTAAAATTTAACGGGTATTGTTTGCCATAATAATTTTTTAATGCTTGAATCAATGGTTGTTGAACACTTTGGGTAGATTTATCACTGATTGATTTCAGCTGTTCGATTATTTTTTTAAATGCTCCGGTTTGTATTCCCGTATTGGTGAGTAAAATGTAAACGGTTTGTTGATTTAACACAAACGCGCTAAAACAATCATTGGGTAAGTTTTTTGTAATCGTAAACCAATTTTCCATTATAGATTTTGCACGATTTGTACTTACTTTAAAGGACCTGAATTTGAAGCTTTGCATGCTTTTTGGCGCATCATGTAATTTATAAGTAAGCGTACTTACAACGCCAAAATTTCCATTGTTTCCACCTTTGCATCCCCATAATAATTCGCCGTTGTTTTCACTGGAAACAATTTGTCCATTTCCATCCACCATTTTTACGACGCTTAAACTATCGCAGGTTAAACCAAATTTTCTAGACAATAATCCATAGCCTCCACCTAATGTTAACCCGCCAATGGCAACACCTGCACATGAGCCACCCGGTAAGTATTTTCCTTTCGGTAATATTTCGGCATACAATTTTGATAAGGTACATGCAGATCCAACACGTATGGTATTTTTATCTAGCCATTCAATTGAATTAATTGAAGATAGATTAATCACCATTCCATCATTATTACAAGAAAATCCTTCCATACAATGGCCACTACTTTTAACAGCAATGGGCATCTTCTTTTTAATGGCTAACTTAACGGCTTCAGAAATCCCAATTTCGTCGAAACATTGTGCAATGATTTGTGGATATTTATCAATACGCTTGTTGAAACCTTTACGCAATATTTCATATGACGGATCTCCTTTTTTATAGTAAAGCACATGTTCGTTAGACTTAAAATCAACAAGCTCATCAGCAATAAGTTTAAATGGATTAAGTAAAATACCCAATGATGATAAACCCGCCAATTGCATGAACTTTTTTCTTTGCATAAAAGAAGTTTTATATCGACTCGTTTTTTAAAATACTTTCTATTGCAGATACTTTCACATTTGTTTCTTCAAATTCTTGTATTGGATTGCTATTTATGGTAATGCCACCGCCAGCAAAATAGGCGAGATGTTTTTTTGTTTCATTATAAAATATACTGCGAATAATTACATTGAAATCAAAATCTCCATCGGGTGTTATGTATCCAATCGTACCAGAAAAAAGTCCCCTTGGAACTGTTTCATATTTTTCAATCAATTCCATTACTTTTTTCTTTGGCGCGCCTGTCATGGATCCCATCGGAAAACATGCATCTATAATATCCGTCCAATGCATTGATTTATCTACGTTTCCAGCGATTGTGCTGATCATTTGATGCACTTGCGGGAAACTATACATTTCAAATAATTCTTTCACCGTTACAGAACCTTCAGTAGCAATTTTACTTAAATCATTTCTGACTAAATCCACAATCATTACATTTTCACTTCTTTCTTTTGGCGAATTTTTAAGTTGATTTTTTAAATCTTCGTCTTTAACAGTGTCTGTTAAATCGCGCCTACTTGTTCCTTTAATCGGCTGCGAAATAACCATGTCTCCTGTCTTTTTTAAAAATCGTTCAGGGCTCGAGCAGATGCAATACTTATCAGTTAATTTATAAAAAGCGGCAAATGGATTTGGAGAAACCGTTTTTAATTGTTGATATAAGTAAGTGGGATTTACCTCAACATCATTTGAAGAAAAATGTCGACAAAAATTTATTTCATAGCAATCACCACGTTGTATATGCGCTAAAATCTTTTTTAAATTTTCAAGATATTCATTTTGGGAATGATCGGGCTTGCAAACGATTTGAGCCGCATTATTTTCAGGAATAACGGCTAATTGCAGTTCAATTTCTTGAAAGATTTCTTGCGTATGCTGTTTTGTATTTGAAACTATATGAACCTGATTTTTGGAAACAGAAACCATAATTTCTGGCTGAAAAAAATAGGCGGAAGGAAAACCGATTTCATTTTGCTGAGCAGAAGGATAATTGATATGGCCGAATAGCCAACCTGGATTATTTTGAGCAAATGATTTTAAATTGTCAAACAAGTTTTCGTTTGATAATTCTATATCATTAATTACGCCAACAGCAAGTATGCATTCAAACGCAGGCTGTTCAAAACTGTAGTTGTTATTATCCAAAAAACAAAAAATGTTGAATTGATTAGACCAATTCAACATTTTTATTTTGAAGGATTCTATATTTTCTACAAAAAAAGTATTGTGTATGGATTGATTCAATTTATACCATATTGAATTAAAATTTAGTCCACTATTTTATTGATTAAAAATCATCGTCATCAAATCCACCGTCACCCATATCATCATCAAATCCACCTAAATCTTTAAAATCGTCATCAAAATCATCATCTGCTTTCGATGGCTTTTTTCCAGCTGTTGGTGATTTTTTGGTTTTTGATTTTGGAATCTCAAATTCATCAAAATCAGGATCCCAGTCGTCGTTGTCTTCTTCTGGTGTTTCCCAATCGTCTTTAACATCAACATCGTCATCATCGTCGTCATCGTCATCGTTTGATGATTTCTTTGAAGATGATTTTTTTGATTTTGGCGTTTCTTCAAAATCATCGTCATCATCATCTTCTTCCTCAGACTTTGATTTTGCCGGAGATTTTTTTGGCGCCTCTTTTTTTGGGGCAGCAGCTTTTGTTGTTGTCTTTTTTTCGCTTTCTTTTTTTGTTGCCATTTCTATGCAGGATTAGTTATGTAAAATTTCCACGAGATTTTTAAATAGCCAAATATTTTTGCAATTTTTTTTAAAATATTTTATGAAACAATCAGTTGTTCTCTTCCGGGACCGTTACTGATGTATTTTACTTCAACATTTAGATAAGCATTGATGAATGAAATATACGTTTCCATTTCTTCAGGCATGTCTGAAATTTCTTTTATTTCTGAAATATTTTTTTTCCAGCCTTTAAAAGATTGATAAACAGGTTTTAAATCTAAGTTGTGCATTTGAAAAGGAACCTGCTTTGATTCAACACCATTAACAAGATATCCTGTACAAACTTCTAGCGTATCTAATTCATCCATTATATCCGCTTTAGTCATTACAATTTGTGTAACACCATTAATCATGCAAGCGAAATTTAAGGCAACTAAATCAATCCATCCACAACGTCTAGGCCTTCCTGTAGTGCTGCCGAATTCGTTTCCTGTTTTTCTTAAAAAATCACCTTTCTCATCAAAAAGTTCGGTAGGGAATGGTCCACTTCCAACACGTGTACAATATGCTTTTGTGATGCCAATAATTTCTTTTATTTTTTGAGGTGCAATGCCTAAGCCAGAGCAAACGCCCGCGGAGATGGTATTGCTGCTGGTTACAAATGGGAAAGTGCCAAAATCAACGTCAAGCATGCTTCCTTGCGCACCTTCAGCAAGTACGCGCATTCCTTGATTTATTTTTTCATTAATAAAATACTCTCCGTTTACAATTTTAAATTCTTTAATAAATTCAATGGCTTCAAAAAATGCATTTTCCCATTCTGAAATTTCTTCTTGAAAATCAAAATTACCCAACAATTGATAATGCTTAGCACGAAGTTTATGATACATCTCCATAAAGTCGGGATGTAAAATATCGCCAACCCGTAATCCATTTCTTCCGGTTTTATCCATGTATGCCGGTCCAATTCCCTTGAGCGTACTTCCAATTTTATCCAATCCTTTTGAAAGCTCACTTGCCTTGTCCAACGCTCTATGTGTTGGTAAAATCAAATGTGTCCTTTCACTGATAAAAAGATTCTTTTTATAATCAACACCAAACGCAGCTACTGCTTCACATTCTTTTTTAAATGTTACGACGTCTAAAACTACGCCATTGCCAATTAGGTTAATTTTATCTTGATGAAATATACCGCTTGGAATTTGGTGTAGTACCACTTTTTTATCGCCTACATAAAGCGTGTGGCCGGCGTTTGGGCCTCCTTGAAACCGTGCAATAACATCATAATCTTTTGCAAAATAATCCACTATTTTACCTTTGCCCTCGTCGCCCCATTGTAAACCTAAAATAACATCTACCATTATATTTTTTTTATAAAAATTAAAAAACGAAATTAATTTATTGCTTGTATAATTTCGATAGAAATAAAAGAAAAGTTTTTTTTATTATGCCACTTTCAAAATGCCCATTTTAGTAATACTGAATTTGTTTTCAGCATATTCTAAAGTGACATTAAATTCTGTGACCTTTTGTGAAGGCAATTCAAACATCGCATCTGTTAATATCCCTTCGCAAATGCTTCTCAATCCTCTTGCGCCCAATTTGTATTCCAAAGCTTTTTGTACCATGAAATCAAAAACGGCTGGCTCAAAAGTAAGTTTTATACCTTCCATTTCAAATAAGCGAATAAACTGTTTAATCAACGCGTTTTTTGGCTCAGTCAATATGCTTCTCAAAGTTAGCACATCCAATGGATTGAGGTAAGTTACAACGGGCAAACGACCCAATAACTCAGGAATCAATCCGAACTGTTTTAAATCTACTGCATTGATAAATTGCAAAAGGTTGCTATGTTGATAGTCCTGCAATTCTTTATTCACATTGAATCCTATGGCATTGGTATTGATTCTTTTAGCAATGATTCTATCGATACCATCAAAAGCACCTCCACAAATAAAAAGTATATTTTGGGTATTTACTTTCACCATTTTTTGTTCGGGATGTTTTCTACCACCTTGAGGCGGAACCAATACTTCAGCACCTTCTAAAAGTTTTAATAAACCCTGTTGAACGCCTTCTCCACTAACATCTCTTGTAATTGAAGGGTTGTCGCTTTTACGGGCAATTTTATCAATTTCATCAATAAAAACAATGCCTCTTTCCGCGCTTTCTACATCGTAATTACATGATTGCAATAATCTACTCAACATGCTTTCTACATCTTCTCCTACATATCCGGCTTCAGTAAAAACAGTAGCATCTACAATGGCAAATGGTACATTCAACATGCGTGCAATTGACTTTGCTAAAAGTGTTTTTCCTGTACCTGTTTCCCCAACCATAATAATGTTGCTTTTTTCAATCTCAACATCATTTTCTGATTTCTGATTTATGCGTTTGTAGTGATTATACACAGCAACTGCCAACACTTTTTTTGCATCATCTTGTCCAATCACATATTCATCCAAAAAAGTTTTGATTTCAATAGGTTTTTTGATGGTTATTTTATTTTTTGAACCAGATTGATCATCAGATTTTTGAGGTACAACTTCTACTTTGATAATTTCTTGTGCATGTTCTACACAATTTTCGCAAATATGGCCATCTTGACCGGCAATTAGTATTTTAACTTCATCGCGATTTCTGCCGCAAAATGAACAATGCATTGATTGTTGCTTAGCCATAGATTGTTTATTGAAAGTAAGGCAACAAAGATAACGAAGGGATGTAAAAAGAGGTAAATTAAAAAGAGGTTTTTTTGAACGTTGAAGACGTTTTTGATGTTTGTGAAGTTTGTGAGGTTTTTGAGGTTGGATTTTTTCTATCTGTAAAAAATATTCGAAAGTAGAACAAGGGGTTAAAGGTTTTAGTGAGCCTTTTTTATATTGATTTTATCTTATTTTTTTTGATGTTTAGGTATATTACCAACATTTACACAAAAATCCTTCAATAAAACAAAAAGGTTTGAAACGTTATTACACATTCCAAACCTTTTTACGGGTTGAAAATCTTAAACCTCTTAAACGTCTTTAACCTCAAAAACCTCTTTAACCTCTCAAACCTCTTAAACCTCTTAAACCTCTTAAACCTCGTTTTTTATATCTTCTCAAGCAAATGATCCACTATCCCATAAGCAATTGACTCTTCGGCATTCATCCAATAATCTCTGTTGAAATCTTTCATTACTTTTTCGAAAGTTTGACCACAATTATCAGCTAATAATTGCGCGCCCATTTCTTTTGTTTTTTGCATTTGAACTGCCATGATTTCCAAATCTGCACTTGTTCCTCTACCACCACCACTTGGTTGATGTATCATCACTTCGCCATGAGGGAAAATGAATCTTTTTCCTTTTTGTCCGCCACTTAATAAAATACTTCCCATGCTTGCTGCCATTCCCATACAAACCGTACTAACCGGCGATGAAATCATTTGCATCGTGTCGTAAATAACCATTCCACTAGTAACTCCACCACCCGGACTGTTGATATAAAATGTGATTTCTTTTCCTGGATCAATGGCTTCTAAATAAAGCAAACGATCCGTAATGTCTTTAGCAGTTTTGTCTTCTACCGCACCCCATAAAAATACTTTGCGTTGTTCAATAAATTTTTTATCAAACATCCAACCACTCATCATTTTTTCCATTGGATTTTCTGGTGAATCCATTGGTGCGTCTTCTTCCAATCGAATATTAGTTTTATTATAATTCATAATTATTTTTATTATCGTTTTTTATTAATCTTTTTTTAATTTTCTTGGATTCATGATTAACACTTCATCCACTAAACCATATTCTTTTGCTTCTGTTGATGTCATCCAATAATCTCTGTCGCAATCAATGGCAACTTTATCAAAAGGTTGTTCGGTATGGTTGGCAATGATTTCGTAAAGTTCTTTTTTAATTTTACGAATTTCATTTACTGTGATTTCAATATCAGTAGCTTGTCCACCTGCACCCGCGCTTGGCTGATGCATCATGATACGACTATGTTTTAAAGCAGTACGTTTGCCTTTTGCACCCGCACACATTAGCACAGCGCCCATACTTGCTGCCATTCCTGTACATATTGTAGCAATATCTGGTGTGATAAATTGCATAGTGTCGTACATGCCTAATCCTGCGTATACACTTCCTCCTGGGCTATTGATATACATTTGAATGTCGCGAGTGCGATCAGTACTTTCTAAAAAAAGCAATTGCGCTGTTACGATGTTTGCAACTTCATCGTTAATAGGGTATCCTAAAAAAATAATTCTATCCATCATCAAACGGCTATACACATCCATAACCGCAACATTCATCGGGCGCTCCTCAATGATGTTTGGTGTGAGGTTTGTAACATTGTGATTGATATAACTGTGTAAGGTGTTGCTGCTAATACCCATATGTTTTACTGCATATTTTTCAAATTCTTTTCCAAATTCCATGGTACTAATTGATTGGTTATAAAATGTATTGTTTTGATTGGGTGATAATGTTGCTAAGGTATTAATTATCTGTAATTAAAATGATGATAAGTTTCATGAAAAGAGAAAAAAGTAAAAAGTAAAAAATAAAAATTAAAAAGTTTTGAACCCAGTTTTTGAATTTTTACTTTTAAATTTTGAATTTATTTACGCTTTAATCTCTATTTCTGCCAACATAAATTAAAATGTATTGAACCAACATGGCAATCGAAGCTAATGCTGCAACAACATAAGTTAAAGCAGCCCATTTTAAAGCATCTTTTGCTTTTTCTTGTTCTGGCGCATTTGTAATATTGGCATATGTCAACCATTTCAACGCCCTTGCTGATGCATCAAATTCAACGGGTAACGTCACCAATGAAAATAAAGTAGTTGTTGCAAACAATACAATACCTATTAATAATATGGTTGAGTTTCCTCCGCCAAATCCCATGAAGCCAATCCCTGCCATAATTACCCATTGAGATAATGTGCTGCTTAATTGAACAGCAGGTACCAATTTACTCCTGAGCATTAACATCGAATAAGCTGTTGCGTGTTGCACCGCATGTCCACATTCGTGTGCTGCTACTGCGGCAGCTGCAATGTTTCTACCTTCGTAAACGTCTCTACTCAGATTTACGGTTTTATTCATTGGGTTGTAGTGATCGGTTAATGAGCCTTCTACAGATGTAATTTGCACATCGTAAATGCCATTGTCGTTTAGCATTTTTTTTGCAATCTCCTGACCACTTAATTGACTACTTGTAGGGGATTGACTATATGTTTTGAATTTACTTTTAAGCTGCGATTGAACAGCCATTCCAATAACCATAAAAATAACGGAGATAAAAATAATGCCTATTGTCATAAATATTTTTACTTGCAAGTTTCAAATATTGTTCCAATAATTTTTACTGACAAAATAGCAAAATGTGTAGAATTCTAATATAAAAAAAGGAGCCGAAAATTTCGACTCCTTAAAAATATGTTTTGAAAATGAATACTTATTTGTATTGAGTAGCTATGCCATTTGCCAATTCTACCATTTTCTTCAAACCATCTTCTGGCAAATTTCCTTTTTTGAATTCTGCTAAAATATCAGCGTGTTTGTTTTCCATTTCTAGTAAGAAATGTTCTTCAAAAGCTTTTACATTTTTTACAGCTACATTTTTCAATAAACCTTGTGTACCCAAATAAATGATGGCTACTTGTTTTTCTACTGAAAAAGGAGAATACTGAGCTTGTTTCAAGATTTCCACGTTTCTTGCACCTTTATCAATTACATTTTTAGTAGCCGCATCTAAATCTCCACCGAATTTAGAGAACGCCTCTAATTCACGGTAAAGCGCCTGATCTAATTTCAATGTACCTGCAACTTTTTTCATTGATTTAATTTGCGCATTACCACCCACACGACTAACGGAGATACCTACGTTAATGGCAGGACGAATACCAGCGTTAAACAAATTACTCTCAAGGAAAATCTGTCCGTCGGTAATAGAAATTACGTTTGTAGGAATATAAGCTGATACGTCACCCGCTTGAGTTTCAATGATTGGAAGTGCAGTTAATGAACCACCACCTTTTACCAAATGTTTGATAGAAGCAGGTAAGTCATTCATTTGTTGAGCGATTTCATCTTTAGAAACCACTTTAGCAGCTCTTTCTAATAAACGGCTATGCAAATAGAATACGTCACCTGGATAAGCCTCACGTCCTGGCGGACGACGAAGTAATAAAGAAACCTCACGATAAGCCACCGCTTGCTTTGATAAATCATCATAGATAATCAAAGCTGGACGACCGGTATCACGGAAGAATTCGCCAATAGCAGCTCCCGCAAATGGTGCGTAGAACTGTAATGGAGCTGGATCAGATGCAGAAGCAGAAACAATAGTAGTATATGCCATTGCATCGTTTTCCTCCAATGTTTGCATGATACCAGCAATCGTAGACGCTTTTTGTCCAATAGCAACATAAATACAATAAACAGGTTTCCCAGCTTTAAAAAATTCTTTCTGATTGATGATGGTATCAATAGCGATAGCTGTTTTACCAGTTTGACGATCACCAATGATCAATTCACGTTGCCCTCGACCAACTGGAATCATCGCATCAATTGCTTTGATACCTGTTTGTAATGGCTCTTTAACTGGCTCTCTGAAAATTACCCCTGGCGCTTTACGCTCCAATGGCATTTCATATAATTCGCCTTTAAGCGGACCTTTACCATCAATAGGTTCTCCCAAAGTATTGATAACACGACCACTCATCCCTTCACCTACTTTAATAGATGCAATTTGACCGGTGCGCTTTACTTTATCACCTTCTTTGATTGAGCCGCTATCACCCATCAATACCACACCCACATTGTCTTCTTCAAGGTTTAAAGCAATGGCTTTTACCCCATTATCAAATTCTACTAATTCGCCCGAACGAACGTTGTTCAATCCGTAAATACGAGCAATACCATCTCCAATTTGAAGTACAGTACCCACTTCTTCTAAACTAGCTCCAACATTGAAGTTGCTTAGTTGTTGGCGAAGTATCGCCGAAATTTCATCTGGTTTGATTTCTACCATAATATTAAAAATTGAATATTAAACTGAATATTAAGAATGTTGAATCAATTGAAACAACACCTTTTAAAATCGGTGGCAAAGGTAAGGTTGAAGATATGAATGACAAAAAAAGAAACAAGAAAAAGTAAAAATATATGAAACACCCCAAAAAACAGGTGAACTAATTTTTCGAATGAACTATTTTCTATAAAAAAGTGTTAGTAATTTTTGTCTTAACTGGATTAAAAAAAGCTATTTATTTTTAGGTATAAGTTTATACAAAACTTTTCGAATTAAAATAAAGTATAAATTACGTATTATTTCTTTTTTACGATGTAGAAAACTAATCAAGAAATAGATTTTATTATTTTAAATGATTCAAATTAATGAAAAAGTTATTGGTTGTAATTGCGCTTCTTACAAGTTTTTTTGTAAATGCACAAGAGTTAAACAAGCAGGTTGTGATTAATTTGCTGGAAAAAAATAAAGAAAGTATTGGGTTGTCAAAATTTGACATTGAAAATTCAATAATTACTAATGCGTATAAAAGTCCTTCATCTGGATTGACTTTTATTTATTTACAACAATCACATAATGGCTTGCCCATTTTTAATCAATTAAAAACAATTGTTTTTAAAGGTGAAAATCTTGTTTCTAACGTAGGGTTTCGCATAGAAAATATTGATGTATTAACAAAGCAAATACGTGTATTTCCTGCGGTTACGCCAACAGACGCTTTGATTACAGCATTGAAGGCGCAAAACATTTTCATTCCTTCAATGCTAAATGCCGCTACGATTACACCTGGTAGAAAATATAATTTCGGAAAAGCAAATATTGCCTTAGAAAATATTACAGCAGAATTATTATGGGTTCCTTTGAATGAAGCAAATGAAGTTAAACTGGCTTGGCAGATTTATTTGGTTCCGAAAAATTCTTCAGATTATTGGATGATAAGGGTAGATGCACATGAAAATAAAATCATCAATAAAAACAATCTAACTGTTTACTGCGACTGGAAATCCAATAAATCAGAAGCGCAAAAAATATGGGAAAAAACCAATTTTATTTTAACGAGTAAAGAAAATAAAGCAACTCAATTTGATGCATCAGTTTTTGGGATAAATGGATTTTCAAATACAATAAATTCAAGCCCAGCTATTGTAAATAGTGCAACTTACCGCGTTATTAAACTTCCCGCAGAAAGTCCAATTCACCCTGGAGGAACGCCTCAATTGGTTACAAGTCCATGGACAGCAGCACCAGGAAATGCAACAAGTTTAAAATGGCACAGTACTGGTACTGCAGATTATAATTATACGCGTGGTAATAATGTTTGGGCAAGAGAAGATATTGGCGGTAGCAATACAGCAGGGAATCCAGCTACATCAACCAATGCATCTGATCCATTGAGTTTTGATTTTGTACCAGATTTTACTTTATCACCAACTACC
Organism: Chitinophagaceae bacterium; assembly: GCA_009885535.1. Taxonomy (GTDB): domain Bacteria; phylum Bacteroidota; class Bacteroidia; order Chitinophagales; family Chitinophagaceae; genus Ferruginibacter. The sequence goes on from VFKL01000071.1 coordinate 11,782, forward strand.
AATATCAGCGTATCCAATCAGTCTTTCAATATCACTAATTTATTTTATTGGAATAATATTTTCCACGATGTGCTTTATCAGTATGGTTTTGACGAAGTGTCTGGAAATTTTCAATCAAATAATCAGGGACGTGGCGGAGCAGGAAACGATTATGTATTAGCTGATGCACAAGATGGCAGTGGTACAAATAACGCCAATTTTTCTACGCCTGCAGATGGCGGTAGTGGAAGGATGCAAATGTATTTGTGGAATTCGATTCCATCGTTAAAAGTAAACACGCCGGCATCAATTGCTGGTCAGTATCAAGCCATAGAAAGTAATTTCAGCACTGCCAATAAATTAATTAATGTTGGTCCGCGTACCGCACAAGTGGTGTATTACAACGATAATGCTGCAGGTACAACACACGAAGGATGTTTGGGCGTGCCAACAAATATAGTATTGGGTAAAATTGCTTTAATTGATAGAGGCGATTGCAATTTCACCATTAAAGTAAAAAATGCTCAAGACGCTGGAGCAATTGGGGTTATTATGGTTAATAATTTACAAGGTGCACCAATTACAATGGGCGGAACGGATAATACCGTTACTATTCCAGCTGTTATGGTTACATTAAATGATGGACTCACACTCAAAAATCAATTATCAAACAATTTAAATGTTACGTTGGCTGTTGGCCCAAGTATAGATGGAGATGTAGACAACGGTGTAATTTGTCATGAACATGCACATGGCTTAAGCACTCGTTTGACCGGCGGTCCAGGGAATTCTTCTTGCTTAAGTAATGCAGAACAAATGGGTGAAGGATGGAGCGATTATTATGGATTAATGCTTACACAAGATTGGGCTACCGCTAATTTAAACACGGGTACTTCTCCAAGAGGAATTGGTAATTATGTGGTAGGACAAACAACAAGCCAGAGTGGAATTAGATCACAACAATATTGTACAGAATTTGATATCAACAACAAAGTATATGCTTCTACACTCCCAACTGTAGTTCATGATGTTGGTGAAATTTGGTGTGCAACAATTTGGGATATGACTTGGAATATTATAAATCAAACTGGCATAATCAATCCAAATATTTATGATGCAAATTCAACAGGCGGAAATAATATTGCCATGAAGCTTGTTACAGAAGGCATGAAAATTCAACCATGTAGCCCTGGTTTTATTGATGGAAGAAATGCAATTTTAAAAGCGGATTCTATACTGTATGGCGGTATTCATACTTGTCCAATAAAGGAAGCGTTTAGAAGAAGAGGGATGGGTGAAAAAGCTTCACAAGGTTCATCAGCAAGTGGAACAGATCAAGTGGCAGACTATACACCTTTCATTAAGTTATCTAAAACGCAAAGTATCAGCGAAGCGCTTGAAGGACAAAGTGTAACCTATACAAGTGTAGTGAGCAGCTGTAGTCCTTTAACGGGTTACGTTTTAAGGGATACGCTTCCAACTAATGTTACGTATGTTTCTGGTGGAACTTATGATGCAGCGAGCAGAGTGGTTAGTTTCCCAGTTGGTTTTGCAACAGCACAAACCCAATCATTTTCATACGTTGTTTCAGTAAATGCAGGTAGTTATTTTGCACCTATAACTTTATTAGATGAACAATTAACTGGCACTACAATTCCTGCAACATTAACAGCAAGTTCAACAACAGCAAATACTTGGTCGGTTTCAAGTGTTCAAAGTCAGAGTGCACCAAATGCTTTATTTACCAATAATGCAGCAACCTCATCCGATCAAAAATTAGAAACTACCAATGCCATTGCATTGGGAAATGGAACGTCATCTTTAAGCTTTAATCATTCCTTTAATACACAATCAAAAACAGATGGCGGCTTGGTAGAAATATCAACAAATAATGGTACAACTTGGCTTGATTTAACCAACAAAATAACAAACGGATATTATAATAGTGTATTGGGAACAACCGGGGCAAATCCATTAGCGAATAGAAATGCTTGGTCAGGCAATTCGGGTGGGTTTATTAAAAGTTCGATTAACCTTAGCAGTTATGCTAGCCAATCTGTAAAATTAAGATTCAGATTTGGGTCAAATTCAACAGTTGGTGGAACCGGTTGGTTTGTGGATGATGTATTGTTGAAGCAAGAACCAGTTGTAAATATTCGCTCTAGTTTATTTGATGCCGCAAGTGCTACAAGTACTCGTGTAAATTATGTGGATACAGTTACAAAAATCGTACAAACAGTTACGTGTACCAATGTTGCGGTAAATGCACAGCCAAATAACATAACAGCATGTGTAGGTTCACCAGTTAATTTCAGTGTAGTTGCAAATGGAACAACCCCTGTCTATCAATGGCAAATAAGCACAGATGGAGGAATTAATTTTACAGATATTTCTGGCGCCAATACTTCATCACTTGTATTAAATGCAGTTACAAGTACAATGGAAAATTACAGATATCGTGTACAAATCAGCAACGCTTGTCCATCAACAGCTATATCAACAACAGCCATTTTACATGTTGGATTGCCAGCAGAGATTGTGAATCAACCATCAGAGGTTACAACGTGTGTTGGAACTAACGCTAATTTCAGTGTTGTGGCAAATGGCAATCCAAATACGTATCAATGGCAAGTAAGTACAGATGGCGGTGTAAATTTTACAGATATATCAGGTGCTACCGGAAATGCATACACGCTAAGTAATGTTACTGCTGCTCAAACAGGAAATAAGTACCGTGTGGTTATTTCAAGTTGCAGTACTTTACCAGCTATTTCAAATCCGGCAACATTAACCGTAAGTAATCTGGCAACTATTGCTACACAACCAACCAACGTTAATGCTTGTAGTGGTGGAAATGCTACGATTTCGGTTTCGGCTGCCGGAAGTGAATTGATATATCAATGGCAAGTGAGTACTGATGGTGGCATTACTTACAATGATATTGCTGGTGCCAATTCAAGCAGCGTTTTGATAAACGGAATAACCAATACATTTAATAACAATAAATATAGGGTACAAATTAGCAATAACTGTGCTTCAAATGTAGTGTCAGAATCCGCCACATTATTGGTTAGCGATCCCGCCACATTAACCAGTCAACCAATTGGTCAATCAATTTGCGAAGGCAGCAACATTAATTTTGCAGTAACAACATCTGGAAATAATGTAAGCTATCAATGGCAAGTAAGTACAGATGGTGGCATTAGTTTTACAAATATAATTGGCGCAACAAATGCATCATATCAATTGAACAACGTTTCTCCTTCTTTAAATAATAATTTATACAGAGCGGTGGTATTTAGTTGCAGTGCGGTTGGATTAAATTCAGCGACTGCATTGTTGAATGTAACCAGTTTGCCTTCAATATTAACTGCGCCATCAAATACAACAGCTTGTGTAGGAAA
>VFKL01000156.1 GCA_009885535.1 Chitinophagaceae bacterium
CCCATTGAACCTCATAAACCTCATAAACCTCATAAACCTCATAAACCTCATAAACCTCATAAACCTCAAAAACCTCATAAACCCCACCAACCCCTACGACCTCTCAAACAACTACCTATACCTTTGTGCTTCTTTTGTATTCCCCATTGCGGTGTATGTATCGGCTAAAATGCCAAAACTTTTTTTAAGCGTGTTATCGATCGAAAGTGCTTTATTGGCGTATTCAATAGCTTTTGAATAATTCTTTGTGAGATAAGCAACTACCGCAATGTTTTGAATGATCATTACATCTTTGGGATTTATTTCATAACCTTTTTCAAAATAAATCAAAGCACTATCATACTTTTTTATGGAAGAATAAATAGAGGCCATGTTATTAAAAATCAACACATTGTTGGTTGATTGATAAGTCATACTTTTTTTATAAGACGCTATTGCCTCTTCTGGAAATCCATTGTTGTTTAAATATATTCCCTTCATTAAAAACAAATCACCCAGATTTTTTTTAGGCGTCTTTTCATTTGGGGCAATTTCTAAAACTTTCTCATAATAATATTGCGCACTATCAAATTCATTTCTTGCATGAAATATTACACCAAGATTGTTGTAAGGCATGATGTATTTTTTATCCAACTCAATCGCTTTACGGTAATGAATCATCGCACTCATCGTATCTCCAAGAAAAGCGTGGCACTTACTAGAATTATAATGCGACAATTTATTTTTGGGATAAATCTCAAGACTTTTAGAAAAATGTAAAAGAGATTTTCTAAGCAAATCATTTCGTTCAGCAGTATCCGTTAGTTGCTCTCCTCGGTTGAGGTATTCGGTAGCTAAGCTATATTGCGTACGACTGCTATTTGGTGCATTTTCAACGCCTTTTTCAAATAATAAAAGATTGTTTTTCCAATCGCCAACCCTCGCCATTGTTAAGCCAGAAAATGCAATTAGTAAAATTGAAAAAATGCCAATAAATACATTTTTAAACTTCCCTGAAAACGACTGTAGATCTATATTTAATAAGTAGTTCATTAAAAAAACAATACCTAATGCAAACCCAAAAGATGGAACAAATAAAAACCTTTCTCCAACAGTAGCACCATTGGTAATAAATAAATTGTTTGTTGGAGAAGAAGTGATAAAGAAAAACAAAATAGAAAAAGAAAGTATTGGGTGTTTTTTGAATTTTAAAATAGCAAAAACAAATAAGCCTGCATAAATAATTAAACCTACCCAAGACAATAATGAACCCCAATTGGCAACCGGAATTTGATTAAATGAATAATCCCAATTTAACGGCCAAGGAATAAATAGAAGTTTGATGTAGTAAAATAAGATGACTGCTTTAGTGGCGGTGTTTTCTCCAAAACTTTTTGTAGCATTCAACACATTTTCAAGCTCTTGAGAATCGCTGCTAGATGAAGTGTTGCTTCCAAGCACTTGATGCCTTACGAGTAAGAAAATTCCGGCTACAATAGTCATAGAAGCAAAAAGATAAAGGGTTGACTTTAATTCTTTTTTCATCAACATATAATTGGCTAATGGAATGATTACTAAAAATGCAATGGCACTTTCTTTGGATAAAAGCGCCAGCATAAAAAACAACAAACCGATGATAAAAGCACTTGGCTTAAGCTTTGTATTTTCATCATTTGGCAAAAGAAATTTCCAGGATAAAAAAGCAAATATTGCAGCAAGCAGTTCATCCATACTTTTCACACTTGCTACCACTTCGGAATGAATGGGATGTGTTGTAAATAGAACACAAATCAAAGAAATCAGATAAATATTTAGCGTAGGAAATAATTTTTTTATCAGCGAAAACAAAATTTGTAAAAGCAAAATATACAGCAGCACATTCATTAAATGCGCCATCGCAGGAGAATTATCGAAAAGTGTTTTTTGAATGGCAAATACGAATAAAGTTATTGGACGATAAGGTTGTAATCCTTCGGTGCCATCAAATTTATTTAAACTACCATAGCTGAAAAACTCTTGTAACCCACCAATGCCTTGCTGTACAGAGTTGTGCTTCAAATAAAACAAATCATCATCTAGTGTAAATTCAAAATTTATGGATTGTCCGTAAAGGATTAATACAACTACAGCCAAAAAAATTCGAATAGAAAATTCGGGATTTGATTTTTTTGAAACAGTAACTACTGATGGTGTTTTTGGTTGATCAGTTGTTTTAATTTTTTTTGCCATATTGAGTTACAAATGGTATTAGAATTTGTGTATTGTTATTTAAGTGTTTTGCTTAAAAATGCGTCAAGATCTTTTTCTCTTAATTCTGTTGCCAATATTTTTCCTTCTGGATCTAATAATACGTTATAAGGAATTCCTTCGATGCCATAAACCGGCACTACTGCGGATTGCCAACCTTTTAAATCGCTGATGTGTTTCCAAGTTAATCCATCTTTTTGAATGGCTTTTACCCAAGCGTCTTTGTCTTCATCAAGCGAAACGCCAAGCACAGTAAAGTTTTTGTTTTTATATTTTTTGTATGCTGCCACTACATTTGGATTCTCTCCACGACATGGTCCGCACCAACTTGCCCAAAAATCCACCAATACATATTGCCCTTTATATTGACTTAATGAAACAGGTTTTCCTTCGGTATCATTCATTGTAAAATCAGGTGCGAAGTTTCCTACAACAGGTTTTTCTTGTTCAGCAGGCTTTGGCTTATTCATTTCCGTTAGAAACTTGTTGTATGCCAAAATAATGTCTTGAACACCTTTATGTTTTGGGAATTTTTTGGTTAAATGATCTACTCGTTTTTGAATAACATTTTTATCTTCAGTAGGCGCATTTGCCATTGCAAAAATGGTAACGATTGGATCCTCGCTTTTAAAAACATATCCATTTAAAAAACTCGTTAAACCTTCATTTAATTTTGCTTGTTTAACCGATTCAATGGCCAATAAACTATCGTTGCCTGCATTTTGTAATGAATCTAAAACAGCGGCATTTTTTTCAAGTGTCGCCATATTTTCCATTAGCCCTACAATTAAAGTTTTTAGCGCTTTGTTGCCCGGCGTTTCAACTTTTAGATTTTTAAAATTGTCATCAGAACTACTGCCTATCTTGGCTGAAAAATCAATTTCAGATTGGTCATTTATAATTAAATAGGAAGCATTATTATCTTGTTCTAATCGAATTCGATAAAGCCCTTCTTCGGCTGCGGTGGCCGTTAATTCAAACTTTCCGTTTTTTATTTCAGCAGTGTCAAGTACTGCAATTTCTTTCTCATCGAAAAACAATTGCTCTAAATAAACTTTTTGATCTTTCGCGTTTTCAATCTTTCCGTTTATGGTAAATTGGTCCTTGCTTTTATTATTGCAAGAAAAAATCAAAGCACTAACGATAATGAGTAAATAATTTTTGATAGTCATGATATATGGGGTTAAATTAATTTAGTTTTTCTTCCAGTAAACGTTGTACCAATTGCATATCGGCTTTTCCTTTACTGCGTTTTTTTACATCGCCAGAAAACAATCCAATCAATCCTTTTTTTCCAGATTTATATTCTTTCACTTTTTCTGGCATTGAAGCGAGGGTTTCTTCCACCCACATTTCAATGGCATTTTCATCTTTTTCCTGAATCAAATTTAATTCATTTGCTACTTCAAATGCAGTTAGATTCTTATTTTCAATCATTGCGTTCATGATTTTTCCTGAAGCATTATTGAAATTGATTTTTCCAGATTCTACAAAACTGATTAAATCGGCAATTTTTTCAACAGAAAGTGGAAATTGAAGTAACGATAAATTATGTTCTTTACAAAACTGCTTCAACGGACCAATTATCCAATTGGCAATCGCCTTATAATTTGAGCTATGTTTGATGATGCTTTCAAAATATTCGATGTCCTCTTTTTCGCTGCAAATCGTTTGTGCATCGTAATCAGTCAATTGATATAGCGACATGAAATCTGCCTTTATTTGTTCGGGCAATTTGGGGAGACTTGATTTTATGTTGTTGATGTAATTTTCAGTCACGATAAATGGAGGCAAATCCGGCTCTGGAAAATAGCGGTAATCTTCTGCATCTTCTTTGCTTCTCAATGAGAAGGTGCTGTTTTTATCTGCATCATAACTTCTTGTTTCTTGTATAATGTCTTGGCCATTTTCGGTTAACGAAACCAATCTTTCAAATTCAATTTCGATGGCTTTTTTTACATTGCGAATGCTGTTTAGATTTTTTACTTCTACACGTTTTCCAAGTATGGTTGACCCAATTGGTCGAACAGAAATATTGGCATCACAACGCATGCTGCCTTCTTCCATATTTCCATCGCACACATCAAGCCATCGAACCAATTTTCGCAGTTCGGTTAAAAAAGTAAATGCCTCATCAGCGCTATGTATTACAGGCTCCGTAACGATTTCCAAAAGTGGCACGCCGGATCGGTTTAAATCGATGCAGGTGTAATTGTCGTCAATATCATGAATGCTTTTTCCTGCATCTTCTTCAATATGTATTCTGTTGAGGATGATGTTTTTTTTGCCAAGTAGAGTAGGAATGGTTACATATCCATGCTTACAAATCGGAGCGGAATGCTGACTGATTTGATAACCTTTTGGCAAATCGGGATAGAAATAATTTTTTCGGGCAAAATAATTTTTGCGTTCAATGTCACAATTCAACGCAAGTCCTAACTTAACCGCCAACTCAATTACTTTTTCATTTAGTTTTGGAAGTGTACCCGGATGCGCCAATGAAATTGGACTTACTTGTGTATTGGGCATACCACCAAAAGAAGCACTATCGCCACAAAAAAGTTTCGTTTTTGTCATCAGCTGAGCATGCACTTCCAACCCAACCACCAATTCGTATGTATTGTTATTGCTCAAAGCAGAATGATTATTTATATAGATGTAGATAAAAATAGTTAAATATCACCAAAAGCAGCTATTCTTATAAATCACCGACTAAAAAAATTGGCAATTATTTATTTTTAAAAACTAAAATATTTAGCGTATTATTGCTAATTAATTTAGTAAACAAAAAACATTTTTATGGAAATAGAACAATTTTTTTCTGCCGGATACCAGGGCAGTAAATCATTTAAACAGTTGGACGTACCTAATGCAAATGCTACAGGATTTGGCGCACCAACCGATGATTATATGGACAAGGGTGTTGATTTGAATGAGCAATTGATTCGAAATAAGCCCGCCACATTTTTTATGCGTGTACAGGGAAACAGCATGATCAATGCGTCTATTCATGATGGTGATATTGTCATTGTAGATCGAAGCATTAAGCCTCAAAGCGGGAAGGTAATTATTGCTGTGGTTGACGGGGAGATGCTCATTCGAAGATTTGAAAAAACCATTAATAAAGTTCGCTTGATTCCCGAAACGCCAAAACTATCGCCAATGGAAATAAGCGAGTATGCCGATTTTAGCATTTGGGGCGTTGTAACGTACGTGATAAAACAATTTTCTTAGGCAACGTAAAATTATTTTATGAAGGCAATTGTTGACTGCAATAGTTTTTATGCTTCCTGCGAAAGGTTGTTTAAGCCCATTTTAAATGGCAAGCCCGTAGTGGTACTCAGCAACAATGATGGGTGTATCGTGTCTAGAACAGATGAAGCCAAAGCGTTGGGCATTCAAATGGCAGGACCTTATTATCAAAACAAAGCGGAAATTTTAAAAAATAACGTTGCGGTTTTTTCTAGCAATTATCATTTGTATGGTGATATGAGCAAGCGCGTAATGGACACGCTTCGCTTATTGGCACCTGAGGTAGAAGTATATTCAGTTGATGAATCTTTTTTGGATTTATCTGGAATAGAGGGCAGCAAGCTTTATGAATATGCCATGTTTGTAAAGCAAACTACGGAGTTGTGGACAGGCATTCCAGTTTCGGTAGGAGTAGCGCCTTCTAAGGTGTTGTCTAAAGTAGCCAATAGATTGGCAAAAAAAGATAAATTAGGATCTAAAGGCGTAATCGTTTTACAAACGCCACAACAACAAATGGAGGCATTGCAAAAAACAGCGGTAGAAGATATTTGGGGCGTGGGCAGCGCGGGATCAAAAACCTTGCGTATGTTTAATATCAACACAGCATGGGATTTACGAAATATGAGTGAGGCCTGGGCAGGAAAAAATTTAGGCGGTGTAGTAGGCGTAAGATTGGTAAAAGAGTTGAATGGCATTCCTTGTATTGAAATGAAAGATCCTTTATCTAAAAAGAAAATGATTGCCACCACGAGGATGTTTGGTAGGGCTGTTTTTGAATTGAAAGAGTTGAAAGAAGCCGTTGCCACATACATTGCCCGTGCTGCTGAAAAATTGCGCAGACAAAGTGGTGCGGCAGGTGCAGTAAGTATTTTTTTGGTGAGCAATGATAATAGAAATCAATATCAATATGCACCATCATCGAGATCGGCTTATGTGGCTTTACCATCTGCTACTTATTTAACCAATGTGTTGATTGCCTATGTGATGCCTTTGGTAGAAGCATTGTATCAAAAAGGAAGCAAGTACATTAAAGCAGGCATCATACTTACGGATATTGTGCCTTGTGCCATGGTGCAATACAATCTTTTTGAAACGCCAGAATCGGCTGCTTCACAAAAACTCATGCATATCATTGATAACGTTAACTTTGGCATGGGAATGGATATGCTGAAATTTGCTACCGCAGGCACCAAAAAAAATTGGAAAATGCGACAAGAATTACGCAGCAATCGGTTTACGACAAAATGGGATGAACTTTGTTGGGTGAAGTAAAAAGTAAAAAGTAAAAAGTGAAAAGTGAAAAGTGAAAAGTGAAAA
>VFKL01000131.1 GCA_009885535.1 Chitinophagaceae bacterium
GAGATTTGTATTATCGGGCCAGCTGTTTAGCGGTGCAAAACGTTGAGCACCAGCACCACCACCACCACGGCCGTCAGCAGTACGATAAGTTCCAGCACTATGCCAAGCCAATCTGATAAAGAAAGGACCATAATGTCCGTAATCGGCAGGCCACCAATCTTGAGAAGTGGTCATTAACTTGTTGAGGTCATTTTTTAGCGCATCATAATCAAGTGATTTAAAAGCTTCGGCATAGTTAAAATCTTTATCCATTGGGTTAGACAAAGAAGTATGTTGACGAAGGATATTTAATTTCAATTGATTGGGCCACCAGTAATGATTTCTGGTACCACCACCTGCGGACTGTTTTAAAATTGTGCCCGAGAAAGGGCATTTGCTTTCATTGTTTTCCATGATATAATTTTTTTAAAAAATTCAATGTAAAATTAGTTAAGTTTTGTGTGTGAAAAAGTAAAAATTTTTAAAAATAGTTGGGCTGTTGACTGGTATCAAAGAATAGAAAGAAGGGGGTTAAACAAATTGGGAGAAAAGTCTTTTAAACTAAAAAAACTTGTGGTGAGGGCGAAGAAAAATTAGTGAAAAAAGAGGAGGCTGATGATGATGGGAATTAATTTTAAAAAATAAAAATAGTCATTAAAGTTCGGTTTTATTCAGAACTTAATTAAATTTAGAAATGGATTAAATGAGATTGATAGGAAACATTAAACCTTTAAAAACCATAAAACGGCCATTGAAAAATGGTTGCGAAAAAATGGATATATAGATTAATGAAAACACATTTTGATATAGAAAAAATTGTAGAAATGGGTATAATCAACAATGAATTGGATTATGAAAGAGCCTTAATTGCGGATAGAAAACTAAGGCTACTTGGGAAGGAAGATGTACATTTTAAAAATCTAAGAAAAAAGTTACGCGGCATAATTGAAAACTATGAAAATAAGGAATGGAGTGTAGTTGAAAGCATTGATGATAATAAATTATTAGAAAGTGAGAAAGCGGAAAATTTAGCTGAACTAGAAAGACAATTTTTAGAAACCAGAAAATTAGAAATTAGAAAAAAACTAAAAGCGCTTGAAATAACGCAAGAAAATCTGGCTTCAATATTAGGTCATAAAAGCAAGACGCACATGTCGGAATTAATGAATGGTATTAAGCCGTTTACGCTAAGGGATTTAATTATTATACATCAACTTTTAAAAATAGAAATATCAATATTGATACCTGTCTTTCTTTCAACAGAAGAGCAAACCAAGATAAACAAAGCTGTTGAAAAATTAGATAAATCAAAAGGGGTCAGGATTGGGTATTTGTGATTGGATTTATTGACATTTTGAGATTAAAAAATAAGAGCATACAACTAAATAAAAAATTCTATAAATTTGAAACATTAGCGAAAAAGAGATATTTCTAAAGCGTGCTTGCGAGATTGAATTTCAGGGATAGCTGAGTTGACAACAATTTCTAAACAAACCTTAATCGAAATGATAAAAACATTACATAAAATTTTTCTAATACTAATCGGAATATTTTTAATCGGAAAAATATCAAATTGGTTTCTGAATTATAGTGATGAAACAAATCAAATTCTGAATGCTGGAATGTTTATGCTAATCGGAATTGCATACTTGGCCGGAGGTTTTATTTGGGATAAAAAACTGAAAAATGTAATTTTTATAGTTTGTGGTGTATATCTAATCGGAATGAACTTTATTGGTGATTTCGTAATCAAATCAATAATCGGAATAATTGCTATTTTATTACCCATGTTGATTGCACGATTTTCACATGAAGAAACAGACGAAAAAGAATTGGCTTAAAATTAAAATGCTTTTGCCAATATCGGTATGTAAGTAATATCAGGCTTGGGGCATTTTTAACCTAGATTTTTGCAGTTGGAACCTACAATAAAAAAAATGCAGCAAATAAAAGCGTTTGATGGACTTTTTGATATTAACATATTTCAATATCTACAAAAAACTCGTCTCAAACACTTTTCTATATTCTCTTTTTTCCTTTTAGTACGACTCCAAATGTAAAATTTTGGTTTAAATTATTTTACTTTTTTAGAAAACACGTTTCAAAAAATTAATAATAAATTAAGTGGTGCTTATTTTTGGTAGGTCGCGAACATTTCTCTTTGAATGTTGTTGTTAGTTTAAATAAAAAAATATTATGAAAAAAAATGTATTGAATTTCTTAATGGTTGTAGCTATCAGCACAACAACATTAGTAGCATGTAATGGTGGAGAAACCGCCAAAGAAGAATCGCCAACAGAGGTAGTAACAGAAGAAACTACAAAAGTAGAAACAGCAGTAGCACCAGAGTCTAAGGATGTAGTTGATATTGCCATTGGATCTACCGACCACACAACATTAGTAACTGCAGTTACGACAGCAGGCTTGGTTGAAACATTAAAAGGTGCAGGTCCATTCACAATTTTTGCTCCTACAAATGCAGCTTTCAGTGCATTACCAGCAGGAACCGTTGAGGGTTTGTTAAAGCCAGAAAGCAAAGCTTCATTAACAAATATTTTAAAGTACCACGTTGTAGCTGGTGCAGTAAAAGCGGCTGATTTAAAAGATGGTCAAAAAGTAAAAACTTTGCAAGGTGAAGAACTTACTGTTACGATTAAAGACGGGAAAGTTATGATCAACGGTGCTAACGTTACAGCAGCAGATCTTACTGGAACCAATGGAGTAGTACATGTAATAGATGCAGTATTATTACCAAAAAAATAATTTGAAAATTTTCAGTTAAAATTAAAAATGGAAGTGGCTATAGTCACTTCCATTTTTATTTTATACCAATCTGAATTTTTAACCCGGATTTTGCAGTTGGAATCGTGATGAAAGGAAAAAAGGCAATAAAGACGGGTGTTTGAGCCGATTTTTTGGTCGAAAACATATTGAAATATGATAAGATCAAAAAGTCAAGCAAACGCTTGTATTTGCAGCATTTTTTTCTCGTAATAGATTTCAACTGAAAAATCTGGGTTTAAATAGGTGCAGTATTTTTTAGCGTAATAACGATTTTAATTTGATCTCCACAGATCTCTAAATGATGCAATAAAATGAATTGAAAATCTTTTTATCTTTTTTTGAAACTCACAATGTCTTCATTAATTTATTAAAAAAAATGCTAAAAACCCAACCATCTGATAGATCTTTTTCATCTTTATAAATATTTCTGACCAAAAAATTACCTCAAATGATGGCGAATATTGCTAAAATTGCAAGATTTTAAACCAATTTAATAATTTCTTGCAAATAATTTGGTACTATAATTTCTAAAAACCTAATAGAATAAACGCTTTTGGGGTTATTGAGGGATGACTAAATCAGCTACTAAAAATAGAAATATCAATATTGATTCCTGTATTTCTTTCAATAGAAGAACAAACCAAGATAAATAAAGCGGTTGAAAAATTAGATAAATCAAAAGTGGTGAGAATTGGGTATTTGTAATGTGTATAATGACAACTTCAGATTAAATAAGGGTAAAATACAACTAAATAAAAAATCCTATAAATTTGAAACATTAGCGAAAAAGAGATATTTTTAAAGCGTGCTTGCGAGATTGAATTTCAGGGATAGCTGAGTTGACAACAATATCTAAACAAACCTTAATC
>VFKL01000044.1 GCA_009885535.1 Chitinophagaceae bacterium
AGACAGTATTTCTTTAGCAAAGATGGATGCAAAAGTAACCGCAGTAGATTTCTCAGATAAAGCGATAGAAAAGGCAAAAGAAATTGCATCACAAATGAATGTAGATGTCAATTTTATTTGTTGTGATATTTACAATTTAAAATCATTTTTGACTAAGGAATTTGATATTGTGTTTACTTCTTATGGCACCATTGGTTGGTTGCCTGATGTAGATAAATGGGCAAGCATCATCAATACATTTTTAAAGCCATATGGCAAATTTATTTTTGTAGAATTTCATCCGGTCGTTTGGATGTTTGACGATCAATTTGAAAAAATCGGGTATGATTATTTTAACTCGGGTCCAATTGTGGAAGAATATTTGGGAACTTATGCAGATAAGGCAGCTGATTTAAAACAATCTTATGTAATGTGGAACCATGGATTGAATGAGGTTTTCAAAGCTTTAAAAAATAATCATTTACAGGTGGATGATTTTGATGAATATGATTATTCGCCTTACAGTTGTTTTTTAAATACGATTGAATTTGAGCCTGGAAAATTTAGAATAAAAAATTTAGATCATAAAATTCCTATGGTATATTCGATTGTTGCTATTAAAAAATAAGTTGGAATCGTTTTATTGATTTGCTATTCTTTAACGCAAAATAATTTCATATTAAAATTCTTGGCTTTTATCAGGGATTTTTACAAAAGGAATTACAAAATTGGAAAGATGTAAAAGTAATTAAATTAGAAGCCCAAAAGACCTCGTAAACTATTAAAATGGAAAAAAAAGAAAAACAATTTGATGCTGTAAAAATGATGAGAGACATCAGAGATAAGATAAGTGCTGAAACTCAAAATATGACATTTGAAGAGTTGAAAGCCTATATTAAGAAGCAATTGGTTGACAGCAAAACAAAACTCATTGGACAATAAAAAAATAAACTCATGTTTAGATCTATAATTTTACTTACGACCACTTTATTAATATTTACTTCAAACGCAAAATCCCAATGCAGAATCAAAGACTATCAATCTTATAAATACGTTTTAAAAGTTGATGGAGATTATGTAATCAATTACAGCAATTATAAAAAGCTGTACAAATTCGATGGTGATTATTTGATTGATTATAATAACTATAAAAAATTACTCAAGTTTGATGGCAATTATATCATCAGATATTCGGATTATAAAAAAATAGGAAAGTTAGATGGGGAGTATTTAATACGCTACTCAGACAACAAAAAAGTAGCCGTTTTAGAATGTCCTGGTAGGAGAGGTGCCTTGGCAGCAGCAGCTTATTTTTTATATTAACATTCATTGGTTAATTTGCACTTCAATCATCATGACAGATACTTCAAACATATTTATCCAAAAATCGAATGTAAAAGCGGCTGACTTAGAACATCGTCGTAAAATAAATTTCAATATTGGAAAATACAATGCGGCTGTACCTCAGGGAAAGCTGCAATTTAGTGCGCTAGAATATGCCAGAGAAAGAGCCAAAAACATCAAGTGGCGCGCATTAGAAAATTTAGATAAACAACTTGAGCATTTTGAATTGCAATTCAATAAGCGCGGAGGAAAAGTATTGTGGGCAGAAAATACCGATGATGCCATTAAAGAAATTTTAGCCATTTGTAAAGCTAGAGATTGTAAAACTTTGGTGAAGAGCAAAAGCATGGTTACCGAAGAAATTCATTTAAATCAAGCACTTGAAGATAATGGTATAGAAAGTGTTGAAACAGATTTAGGTGAATATATTCAACAATTGGATGGCGAATCGCCTTATCATATCGTTACACCTGCTATGCATAAAAGCAAAGAAGATGTAGCTAAGTTATTTGCCGAAAAACTAGGAACAGATCCCAATTTAACACCACAAGAATTAACACTAGTCGCTAGAGATATTCTCCGAAAAAAATATGTAGAAGCCGAAGTGGGTGTTACTGGTGCTAATTTTATCATCAGTGATATCGGCGGAATAGCTATAACTGAAAATGAAGGAAACGCAAGATTAAGTTGCGCTTTCCCAAAAACACATATCGTTGTGGTGGGTATCGAAAAAGTAATTCCATCTATAAATGACCTTGCATTATTTTGGCCTTTACTAAGTACGTTTGGTACAGGACAACAAATGACAGTATATAACACCATTGTTACAGGTCCTCGTCAACCAAATGAAACCGACGGTCCAACTGAAATGTTTGTGATTTTATTAGATAATGGACGTACCAATATTTTAAAAAATCCAAAACAAAGAGAGAGTCTTTATTGCATTCGTTGTGGCGCTTGTTTAAATGCTTGTCCTGTTTATAAAAACATTGGCGGACACAGTTATGGCGCTACTTACAGCGGTCCAATTGGAAGTGTGATCACGCCAAATTTAGAAGGATTAGAATCGTTTAAGCACCTCAGTTATGCATCCTCGTTATGTGGCAATTGCACCGAAGTATGCTCGGTTAAAATTAACCTTCATGAATTATTACTTGATAATAGACATGAATCCGTTGAACAAGGAAACACAGATTTATCTGAAAAAATCGCTTGGAAAATTTGGAAAATGTCAAACTTGCATAGAAGTCTTTTGAATCTTGGAAATGCCAAAATGAAAAACAAAATCGTAAATAAATTATTTACTTCATGGACTGCTTCCAGAGGCGATTTGAATTTCACAGATAAAACGTTTAATCAACTATGGAAGGAGCGAGAGAAGAAATAACGTATTCGATTCAATTCGATATCACAAATAAAGTGTTATATTAGTTTAGTTATACGTTTCTCAAGTTCAATATGATTCTGCTTTATACCCATAAAATTACTGCTCGTTTAAACTATATCTGTCATTTTATTTTAAAAGAGCAGTTGGGATTGGATTATGCAATTACTACAAACAAATCAGACTGTTTAGATCCAAATCAAATTGTAATCAATTACAGCAATGAAAAAATCGAATCCCACACTTTTCATATAAAGCCACATGGGTTACTATTTGAAACAGAAATCAAACCTCAGCATATACAATGTTTTGAGGCCTATGGAAATCCTGCTTTTTTTTATGTAAAAGATGCAGATTTTGCTTTTGATATTTTTGCTGCCAGCTTTTATTTGATAAGTAGATACGAAGAATACTTACCACATGAGAAAGATATTTTTGGTCGATATGCACATGAAAATTCGCTTGCATTTAAAAATAATTTTTTACAAAAACCGATAATCAATTTTTGGATTCAACACTTTGGAAAATTGTTGTTGAGTAAGTTTCCGAGTATAGATATTACAACCCAATCATTCCAATCCATATTAACGTATGATATTGACATGGCTTGGTCTTTTAAAAACAAAGGATTTTTACGAAATATAGGTGGTTTTATAAAGCAGCCAAGTTTGGAACGATTATATGTAATGCTTAAATTAAAAAAAGATCCTTTTGATTCATACGCCTATTTAGATCAAATGCATGATCCATTAAAATTGGAAATTTATTATTTTTTCCTGGTTGCAAATTCGGTTAGTCAGTTTGATAAAAACATTTCACTGAAGCGAAATCCAATGCAAAATTTGATAAAACAGCATCTTAATAAATATAAAATAGGGTTACATCCATCTTGGAAAAGTAAAAAAAACATTAGGTATTTAAAGGATGAAAAGAAATCACTAGAATCCATTACGCAAGAATCTATTTTTTATTCACGTCATCATTACATTCACTACACTTTACCAGAAGGTTATGAACGCTTGATTGAATGCGGCATAAAAAAAGATTTTAGTATGGGATATGGCAGCATAAACGGTTTCAGGGCTTCATTTGCTGGAAGTTTTTATTGGTATAATTTATCCAAAGAAACCATGACATCTTTAAAAATAATTCCATTCTGTTTTATGGATGCCAATAGCTTTTACGAACAAGATCAAGATGCTGAAATGAGTCTTAAAGAAATTAATCAGTATAAAAATATCTGCGAAGAAATAGGGGGTTTATTTGTACCTATTTTTCACAATAATTTTTTAGGCACAGATAAGGCATTTGCAGGTTGGAGAGAAATGCATACACAGTTTATATCTCAGCTTCAACAATAATTTTTTCTTGATCTCTTTTAATGCTGTGGTTTACAATATATACACCAATCAATGTAACGATAGTACCCAATAAAATGGTAAGCGTGAGTTTTTCTTCTAATAAAATAGACGCGCTAATCATGGCTACAATTGGATTGATATACGCATACAAAGAAGAAATAGCTGGCGGTAATTTTTTGAGTGAATAAATGAATGCAATAAAACTCAACAATGAACCTGCGCCAATTAAATAAAAAATTGCCAACCAAGATTTTGCGGTGATTTCTATAATAGGAACAGGTTGTTGTGTTACATGTACAATGGTAAAGAGCATAATTGAACCTAGTATCATTTGCCAACCCAATGAATAATACGGATTAAGCCCAATCTTATTTCGTGATAAAAAAACAGTACACAAGCTCCATGCAAACATGGCTACAACTGAAAGTGACAATCCTAAAATCAAATTGCCATCTATTTTACCAAGCATATTTTTATAAAAAACAAATCCAACCCCAGCAATACCTAAAATCAATCCAATAAAAGTCAATGCAGAAACATTTCTTTTTTTATAGAATATCCATTCAATTAATACAACACTTAAAGGAGATAGCGCGCCAATTAAAGATGCTAATCCGGTAGGTAAATATTTTAATCCCCAACTGCTCAATCCATTTGCAATTACAAACATGAGCACCGACATCATAAAGATTATTTTAAAATCTTTCCATGTTGGGAAGGGTAGTTTTTTATACAAAGCAAAAAATAAAATAAATATACTACCAGCTATAAACTGACGAATATAGGCCACTTGAAGTCCGGGTAATTGGTCTACAGCAATTTTACTTGCCACCCAAGTGGTACCCCATAAAATGCTGGTGGTTGCTAATGCAAAATATCCACCAGCTGAAGATTTATTTAACGAATTGTCGCTCAAATTAATGTTTAAAATGTCTTTGTCCTGTTATTACCATCACCAAGTTTTGTTCTTTGCAATAGTTGATAGAATCTGCATCACGGATAGATCCTCCTGGTTGAATAAATGATGTAATGCCCGCTTCGTGTGCAATTTTTACACAATCATCAAAAGGGAAAAATGCATCACTTGCCAATACAGCATCTTTCAAATCGAAATTAAATTGCTTTGCTTTTTCAATGGCATGTCTTAATGCATCAATACGACTGGTTTGTCCGCAACCTTTTCCAATCAATTGTTTGTTTTTAACCAATGCAATGGCGTTGCTTTTTAAATGTTTACAAACCAAATTGGCAAATACTAAATCTTCTTTTTCAGACTCTGCAGCCATTCTACCGCCTTCTTCTTTCCATTCTGCAAAATTTCCAATATTGTTTTCTTGAATTAACACACCGTTTAATAAAGATTTAAATTGCGATTTTGTCAATTCGGTTTGTTTAAGTTGTAGTAAGATGCGGTTCTTTTTTGTAGATAAAATACGCAATGCTTCTTCATCAAATTTTGGCGCAATCAATACTTCAAAAAACAATTCATTGATGGCATTGGCTGTTTCGATATGCACCGTGTTATTACATACCAACACACCGCCAAATGCACTTTCTGGGTCTCCTGCCAAAGCCAAGTCCCATGCGCTTTTCAATGTGTTTGATTGCGCAATTCCACAAACATTGGTATGTTTTATAATGGCAAATGTGGTTGACGTAAATTCTTGAATGATTTGAATGGCAGCGTCTACATCTACCAAATTATTATAGGATAATTCCTTGCCATTTAGTTGTGTAAATATTTCACTTAAATTGCCATAAAACGCTGCCGGTTGATGTGGATTTTCGCCATATCGTAAACTGCGTTTTTCTTTGTTAAATGGCGTTGTAAATTCGGTATGATTGAAATAATTTGAAATCGCATTATCATAATGACTACAAACATCAAATGCTTTTATGGCTAAAAATCTACGCTGTTCTATACTTGTAGAACAATCTTGTGTGCTTAAAAATTGATGTAACAATTCGTATTCTCTTTTTGCAGCAACTACAGTAACGTCTTGATGATTTTTAGCAGCAGCACGAATCATAGAAGGGCCGCCAATATCTATTTTTTCAATGATTGGACTTTCATCTATTAAATCTTGATTTTTAAAACTATTTACGGTTTCTTCAAAAGGATATAAATCCACCATAACCAAATCAAATTCTGGTATTTGATATTGTTGCATTTCTGCTTTGTGTACATCATCAGAACGTTTGCCCAAAATAGCCCCAAACACAAGCGGGTGAAGGGTTTTAACTCTGCCACCTAGTATAGAAGGGAAACCGGTTAAACTTTCTACAGATACACAAGGAATGTTTAATTTCTCAATAAAATCTCTGGTGCCTCCAGTGCTATAAATCGTTACACCATGTTGATGTAAGCATTGTACAATTGGCTCAAGACCATCTTTATAAAAAACAGAAATTAATGCGGATTTGATTTTTTTCATCGTAAATATTGTAAAGTTAATTTTTAGATTTATTGTAGGGTCATTACAAATGCACCTTGATCTTTTATTGAAAAGAAACGCAAATTTAACGCTTCACATTCTTTTTTCCATTTTGTTATTTTCCACAAACTATTAGACTCGTCAAATACAATTAATTTGGGCTCAATCGTACTAAGTAATTCTTTTATGTTAATCCTGATGTTTTTGGAAATAACCAGCACATCAATATTTATTTTATGTTCGATAGGTTTTAAACAAACAGCACGATCAATAATCATCATTCGTTTATTTCGCAACCTATATACATTCTTATGAAAATTTAATGGCTTGTTTTCTTCTAAAAGCTGATTGGCACGATATGAAATTCGCGATGGATTTAATAAAAATGAAAGCGTTTTTTCATCGTGATTTATGGTTTCTTCTCCCAAAAATTGGTATTTATTTTTCTGTATGTAATCTATTAAAAGATGTTGTGTATTGTTGTAAATAATCAACCGATGTTGCTGTAGGGCGTTGATTTCGGCAAAAGCTTGATTTCCAAAAAATAATAAACTGCAGCAAAGTGAAATTTTAAGAAAATGTTTTTGATGATTTAACATCCAAAAAATCCCAAAAACTACGAATCCATATAAAAAAACGGTGCTCCATCCATTTGCATAAATATTATCCCAAATTGAAAATGGAATTTTATTAATCTGCACAATGGTTTCATTTAAAAAATGAATGGCAAAGAAAATAAATGTTGAAATCAGCTTTGCTAAAAATGAAAATTGATAAAATAGCACCAAAAATATTTCTGCAAAAAGAATAATGGTAGATAATGGTACGGCAATTAAATTACTTAATAAAAACAAATTCGGAAACTGATGAAAATAATAAATGCAAATAGGAAAAGTGATAAGTTGTGCTGCAATCGTAATGGAAGACATTTCCCAAATTTTTAATAGAATTATATTTTTTGGACTGAGTAAATTTTGTAACGGTTTTTGCAACCACACAATGCCAATAATGGCCAAGTAACTCAACTGAAATCCAACATCCCAAACTAAGTATGGATTGTAACAAAGCAACAAAAAAGCAGATGCAGCAAGTGAATTATAGATAGATGCCTTTCGATTCATTACGTTTCCAAAGATGATGCACGTAAACATAACCGCACTGCGTAATACAGAAGCAGAAGCACCTGTCATTAACGAAAACATCCACAAACAACTCAATAAAATCAACGCTTTTAAAAACTCGTTTTTATTTATATATGGGATTCTATTCAACAACCAAAGCAACATTCCATATATCAATCCCAAATGCAAGCCGCTAATGGCAATGATGTGCACAACACCCGCTTTGCTATATGCTTGCGTAAGATTGGAATCTAGGTCATTTTTATATCCAATTAATAATGCCTCAGCAATGCCAAGAATTCCATTTGTATTGGAAAGGTTTTGCTTCAATACTTTTAGGGTAAAATCTCGAAGTTGGTAGACTGTTTTTTTTAATTTATTCGCTTCGTTTTTATCTGTTTTGATGTAATCTTTTTCGGTTAAATATACTTGATGATAAATTTGCTGAAAGGATTGATACTGCTGATTGTTGAATGAACCAGGGTTGCCAGAATTGGTTATATTTTGCAATGGCTTTTTTATCCAAATGACATCTCCATATTTCAAATTAGATACGTTCTTTTCTTTTTTAAAGTACACCAAAATATTTCCGTAAGTAGATACATTGGAATCATTTAAAACCAATTTTTTTACAGATAGAATGGTTTTATACGTTTTTTCTTTTTCGGTTAAAGGTTCATCAATCCTAACTAGAATAGCTTGTTCTTTTTTATAAAAATTTCCATACCAATTTTGATGATGATGTAGATTTTTATTCCATGTTAATATCATTCCTAATAAAAGAATGATACATAATAGCATTACAGTTTGAACATATCGAAATTTGTATCGAAGTGATATCGATAAAGTGTAAAAAAAGAAAAAATTAAGCAAGCAAACAGTTACTAAAACCAATAACCAAAACATTGAAATTGGAAAATACCATTGCGTTACAATACCGACAACCATTGGCATTATAACCCTTAATAGTGGCGCTTGTTTCCATAGAGGGATTGTAGAAAGCATGCGCAAAAATAAACATCAGTCTACTAAATTTAACTGAAGTTTATTTACTCAAATGCATGCTTCTTTCCTTGTATAATTGACGGAAATATGGGTCGCGTAAATCTTTAATAAAACGAATCGCTTCTCCAGTACTTTTCATTTCTGGTCCAAGCTCTTTATTTACACCAGGGAATTTATTAAAAGAAAATACCGGCTCTTTTATGGCAAAACCTACAAGCTTTTTTTCAAATGTAAAGTCCTTCAATTTTGCTTCACCCATCATAACTTTTGTAGCAATATTCAAATAAGGAATTTGATATGCTTTAGCAATGAAAGGCGTTGTGCGCGAAGCTCTTGGGTTAGCTTCTATGATAAATACGTTTCCATTTTTAATCGCAAATTGAATATTGATTAATCCACGTATATCTAAAGCACGCGCAATTTTTTCGGCATAT
Organism: Chitinophagaceae bacterium; assembly: GCA_009885535.1. Taxonomy (GTDB): domain Bacteria; phylum Bacteroidota; class Bacteroidia; order Chitinophagales; family Chitinophagaceae; genus Ferruginibacter. The sequence goes on from VFKL01000044.1 coordinate 9,064, forward strand.
TCTTCCATAGTATGCACAATCAATGGACTCAAATTAAATTGAGGCAACACTGCGTTACTATCACCACTATGAATTCCAGCGGGTTCAATATGTTCCATTACGCCCATCACATGAAAGTCAGTACCATCAAATATTCCATCGATTTCAGCTTCCTGACAACGATCTAAGAAATGATCGATTAAGATTTTATTTCCTGGTAAATGTTTCAACAAACTCAATACCCCTTTTTCAAGTTCTTCATCGTTTAACACAATACGCATTCTTTGTCCACCCAATACATAACTTGGTCTAATCAATACAGGATAGCCCACTTCTTGAGCTACTTCAATAGCGTCATCTGTATTATAAGCCGTGCCGTATTTAGGGTATGGGATTTCCAATGCTTTCAATGTATCACTGAAACGGCCTCTATCTTCGGCGATATCCATATTGTCGAATGAGGTTCCAATTATTTTAATGCTTTTTTCGTGTAAACGTTTTGCCAATTTCAAAGCAGTTTGTCCGCCCAATTGTACAATTACACCTTCAGGTTTTTCGTGTTCTATAATTTCCCAAAGATGCTCCCAAAACACGGGCTCAAAATATAATTTATCGGCAATGTCAAAATCGGTAGAAACGGTTTCAGGATTACAATTCACCATGATGGCTTCGTAACCACATTCTTTGATGGCCAACAATCCATGCACACAACAGTAATCAAATTCAATACCTTGTCCAATACGATTTGGGCCACTTCCCAAAACAATAATCTTCTTTTTATCTGTTACGATGGATTCATTTGAAGTTAGATTTCCTTCGATGGGTTTTCTTTCAAAAGTAGAGTAGAAATAAGGTGTTTTTGCAGCAAATTCGGCACTACAAGTGTCCACCATTTTGAATACACGGGTTAAGCCCATTTCTTTTCTGCGTGCATAAATCAATTCACTATTATCTTCCTGCATGATTCGCGACAATTGCTCGTCACTAAATCCCATTTGTTTTGCCTCAAACAATAAATCATCTGGAAGCGTACTTAAATTATGTTTTTGAATTTGTTTTTCGAGTTCACAAATTTTTTGTATTTGGTAAATAAACCAGCGGTCAATCTTTGTTTTTTCACAGATGTTTTTAACACTCGCTCCAGCCATCAATGCATCTTTAATGCGAAACAATCTATCCCATTTTGGTATTTTGATGTATTCGAGTAATTCTTCGGTGTGCATCAAGCTTTTGCCATAATAACCCAAACCAACAGCTTCGTTTTCCAAACTTTGACAAGCTTTTTGAATGGCTTCCGCAAAACTGCGACCAATGCCCATCACTTCGCCAACACTTTTCATTTGAAAACCAAGGGTATCGTTTGCGCCTTTAAATTTATCAAAATTCCAACGCGGTATTTTTACAATTACATAATCTAAAGCAGGCTCAAAATAAGCGGAAGTAGATTGTGTAATTTGATTTTTAAGTTCATCGAGATTGTAACCGAGTGCCAATTTAGCAGCAATTTTTGCGATGGGATATCCGGTTGCTTTGCTGGCTAATGCTGAAGAACGTGATACTCTTGGATTGATTTCTACTACGATAATTTCTTCGGTTTGAGGATTTAATGCAAATTGAACATTACATCCACCAGCGAAATTTCCTAAATTACGCATCATGCTGATTGCGGTGTTTCGCATCAGTTGGTAAGCGGTATCTGATAATGTCATTGCTGGAGCAACGGTAATGCTATCGCCCGTATGCACGCCCATTGGGTCGAAGTTTTCAACTGCACAAATAATAACTACATTATCTGCGTTATCTCTTAATAGTTCCAATTCAAATTCCTTCCAACCCAAAACGGCTTGTTCAACCAGTACTTCATGAATGGGAGAAGCGGTTAAACCATTATGGAGTGCTTCATCTAGTTCTTCTTTTTTGAAAACGATTCCACCGCCAGTGCCACCTAAGGTAAAAGAAGGACGTATTACCAATGGGAAACCGATTTCCTGGGCAAATTCTTTACCTTCCAAAAAAGAGTTTGCAGTTCTAGCAGGACAAACAGGAATGTTCATTTCAATCATCCACTGTCTGAATTTTTCACGGTCTTCGGCTTTATCAATAGCTTTTATATCTACCCCAATAAGTTTTACGTTATGTTTTTCCCAAATGCCCAACTCATCTACTTCTTTACAAAGATTAAGCGCAGTTTGTCCGCCCATAGTTGGCAAAACAGCATCAATTTCATTTTCTTCTAAAATTTGTTCAATACTTTCAACGGTCAACGGCAATAGATACACACGATCAGCCATCATTGGATCGGTCATGATGGTAGCCGGATTGCTATTGATGAGTATAACTTTTACACCTTCTTCACGAATGCTTCGGGCAGCTTGAGTACCGCTGTAATCAAATTCGCAGGCTTGACCAATAACAATTGGACCGCTTCCGATAATTAAAACTGATTGAATGGAGTTGTTTTTTGGCATAATGTAGCGCCTTAAAAAGTGGCGTGCAAAAGTAAATGGAAATGGTTGGTTTTGAAAATAATTTTTGGTATGGCGGAACCACGGAGGTTTAACGGTTTAAATCGCTTCGCTGGTTTAATGGTTTAAGGGTTATCGACATCATTTCTCTTCACCCATAGTTGAAACGGTGTTTTAAAACAATCAAACTGGTTATTTAAAAAACTCAAACTGCTAATTTTTGGAACATGAATCAACCTCTTAAACGTATTAAACGTCTTGAACCTTTTATGCCTCTACACCCACCGTTGAAACGGTGGGCTATTAAAGGTGTTCAAAGAATGAACAATTTGCAAATTTTTAAAACAAACAAACTGCAAATTTTAAAACTCAAACTGCTCATTATTGGAACATGAATTAACGTCTTGAACCTTTAATGCCTCTACACCCACCGTTGAAACGGTGGGCTATTAAAAATGTTCAAAGAATCAACAATTTGCAAATTTTTAAAACAAACAAAATACATATTTTAAAACTGAAACTGCTAATTTTTGGAACATGAATTAACCTTTTGAACTCATTGAACCTTTTGAACTCATTGAACCTCACAAACCTCACAAACCTCACAAACCTCACAAACCTCACAAACCTCACAAACCTCATAAACTTCATAAACCTCCCAAACCTCACAAACCTCACAAACCTCATAAACCTCCCAAACCTCCC
>VFKL01000147.1 GCA_009885535.1 Chitinophagaceae bacterium
AACGCCAAACACCAAACGCCAAACAACAAACCATAAACCATAAACATCTATTTTTTTTTAGAGGTTGGGGATTTTCGTCTGCCGATGTTGGTGTTATCACCAATCATCAAAGTAATTTCATTCCAACGCCAAACACCAAACGCCAAACAACAAACCATAAACCATAAACATCTATTTTTTTATCTACTTTTACAATCATAAATTCAACAATGGAAAATATCATTTCGGCTGTAAAATCGCTTTGGCTACAATTTAATTCATCAACAATATCACGTATCGAAAATATCCCCCAAAGTGGGAGCGACAGAAGCTATTTTAGAATATATGCAGAAAGCGATAAAACATACATTGCCACATGTAGCAACAATACCAAAGAAAACGAAACCTTCATTTATTTCAGCACCCATTTCAAAAATGCTGGTGCGCCAGTTCCCGAAATTTTAATCATAAACGAAGACCAAACCATTTACATCCAAGAAGATTTTGGTGACTTAAATTTACTGAATGTTTTAGAAGAAAAAGGATATACGCCAGAAGTTTTTGAGCTTTTTAAAAAGTCGTTGAAAGCCCTATCAAACCTGCAGATCAATGGTGATAAAAATCTAGATTACAATAAATGCATTACCAGTAAAGTATTTGGTCAACAGGCTATATTTAGTGACTTATTGTACTTTAAATATTATTTCTTCGACACCTTAAAAATTCCATACGACAAAGAAAAGTTGATAAGTGACTTTGAAGCCATCAGCAATTATTTGGCACATGCTGATTATTCGCATTTCATGTTTCGCGATTTTCAAAGCAGAAACATAATGGTAAAAGATAACGAAGTTTATTTTATAGATTATCAAGGTGGAATGAAAGGTGCACTTCAATATGATGTAGCTTCTTTGTTGTGGCAAGCAAAAGCAAATCTGAGTGATGAGTGGAAGGATTCTTTACTTCAATATTACATCGATTTTGTAGATGAACAACTTGAAACTTCCTTAGATAGAGCATCTTTTGTAAATCAATATAATGGCTATGTGTTGATTCGTTTATTACAAGTATTAGGCGCATATGGATTTAGAGGGCTGTTTGAACGCAAAGCTCATTTCTTAACCAGTATTCCATTTGCTTTGCAAAATTTAAAACATTTTTTAACCCATAAAAAAATTGGGATTCGCTTTCCAGAGTTTGAGCAATTGCTCAACAAAGTCGTTGATGATAAAATCATTCAACAATTTGAAAACATTAAAGCAAATAAAGAAACAGCACTAACAGTAAAAGTTCAAAGTTTTTCTTATCTAAAAAATGGTTATCCCAAAGACGAAACTAAAAATGGAGGTGGATATGTATTTGATTGTAGAGGTATTTTAAATCCAGGGAGAATTGATGAATACAAAAAACAATCAGGACAAGATAAACCAGTGAAAGATTATTTGGAACAACAAACTTTGATGCCCAAGTTTTTAAATAGCATTTACGATATCATAGATATCACTGTTGAAGATTATATCAAACGTGGTTTTGAAAGTTTAGAAATTAATTTTGGATGTACAGGTGGACAACACCGAAGCGTATACGCTGCAGAAGCTGTTGTGCGGCATTTGAAAAATAAGTTTGGTGTGAAGACTATATTAAATCATTTGAATAACGAAAACTGGTTAAAATGAGAGCAATGATTTTTGCTGCCGGATTGGGCACTAGATTCAAACCTTGGACAGATTCAAATCCTAAAGCGCTTGCTATTATTAATGGAAAGTCTTTACTGCAAAGAAATATAGAATACCTCCAAAAATATGGCATTACAGATGTGGTGGTAAATGTGCATCATTTTCCAGATAAAATCATAGACACCATTTCAACAAACAATGGGTGGGGAAGCTCGATTACAATTAGCGATGAAAGAAATGAAGTGTTGGAAACTGGAGGCGGACTTTTAAATGCACGACAATATCTTCAAAATAACGAACCATTCATTACGTTGAATGCTGACATACTTACTGATTTCCCAATAGATGAACTCATTGGATTTCATCAACAAAAAAAGGCGTTGATTTCTTTTGGCGTTTCAAATAGAAAAACCTCTCGTAATTTTTTATTTGATGAAAATAATCAGCTTTGTGGTTGGGAAAATAACGCAACCGGTGAACAAAGAATTTCGATTCAAAACAGAATATTGCATCCATTAGCATATAGCTGTGTAGCCATTTTTGAACCCACTGTTTTTGATAAAATACCACAACGTGGAAAATTTTCTTTGACGGATACCTATTTAAGTCTAGCCGAAAAAAATCTCATTACAGGATTTGAACATAACAATAACCGCTGGATTGATGTAGGGAAACCAGAAAGTGTGGAAGTGGCTGAAAAGTTGTTTAAGTAAAATGTTTGGTGTTTGGTGTTTGGTGTTTGGTGTTTGGTGTTTGGTGTTTGGTGTTTGGTGTTTGGTGGCCCCCTCGATCCCCCAAGGGGGAAGATTTAACACTAAGGCACGAAGACGCAAAGGCACGAAGTTTTTATGTAAAACCAAGATGCTAAAAATGGAAAATAATTCCAGCTTCCCCCTTGGGGGATCGAGGGGGCTGATCTTTAACCCATTTGCCTTCCTAAACTACTCCCTCGCTTCCGCCGGTGCTTCAAAACCATTCTTCTTTTCTTCTTTTGGTTTTAGGCCAAAATTGTATCTAAATGTAATGCCAATTTTTCGGGTGTCATTTATGCGCTTACCATTTATATTTTGATTGTTTCTATCAAATTGAAATACTACACGATTTGTTTGTAAAACATCATTTACTGAAAGAATAAGATTCGCTTTTCTTTTGAGCATTGATTTATTCGCAGACACAACCATCCCGCCAAATGTATTCAACTCATAAAAATTTTGCAACGCTTTCGAACGTAAAAAAGCTTGCAAATTGCAGGTAAATGATTTGGTGAATTTATATTCGTGAAAAGTGAAAAAAGTGAAACTGCCTCGATTGTAATTAAATATTTGATTTTGATAGAAGCCGCGATATTCGTTATAATTATACACGCCTCCAATGTAGAAAAAGTATTTACCTCCGGGTGGAATTCCGGCAACTAATCTACAATACATCTCTTTATTCTTGCCTAAATTATCAAATGTTCGAAATGCTATTTTTGTTGACTCATCCTGATAAATAACACTTGAAAAAATATCTTTTGTAAAATTAATTCCAACAGAAGCTACAGGCATATCATTAAACGTTACATTAAACTCGTAGTTGGTTGTAAACTGTGGTTTTAGTAAAGGATTGCCTGCTTCATATAAATATTGATCTATGAATTTAGGATAAGGGTTCAAGCTCTCATAATATGGACGCTTAATGCTTTTACGAAAAATCGCATTCGCCATTAAAGTTTGTCCGTAAATTTTAAACAGTTTGTGTTTTAAATAAACATACGGAAAAACATCTTTCCTTTTTATTGAAAAATTTGTATCAGTCGGAACGATTTGATTGCCCGAAATATTTGTTGTTTCAAATCTTAGTCCTGGCTTTATGGTAAACCCAAAAAACGTTTTTGACACTTGAAGATACGCAGCATTAATAGACTCTGAATAATTGTATGTGTTGGTTTGAAATAAATCAAACTGCCTATTTTGATTTGCAGAATCTTTATAAAAAAGAGATTTATTGTTACTATTGCTATTGCTCAATTTTAAGCCAGTTTCAAATGTAAATCCGTGTTTTGATTTCAACACCAAATCCGATTGAAAGCTAAATATTTTTTTATCATTGTCATTATCACCATCGCCATTTAAATTAGCAATAGAGGGTATATAATAATTATTCGTGTACTGTTGACTGTTATGATAATTAAAAATGGAATATTCCAAAACGTTTGTCCACTCGCTTCCTATGGTGTCAATTTTAAACTTTGAATTTAATGTGTTGGATAAAAAAATAGCGTTGTTGTTGTTATAAACATCCGAATTATTTTTTGCTAATAATGGTGCGATATTGATTTTTGAAATATTGATGTTATTGATTGATTTATTTTCATTTTTTGTAGTATTTAATTTTACATCAACGCCTATACTCCATTTATTGTTGATTGCATAATCTGTTCCAGCACTTAGATAATTGGTTATACTTGGATATTTTGTAAATGAGTTTTGCGAAACGGATACACTATCAATATCGAAATTTCTATTTGAAATTATAGATTCAAAACTATTTTTTTTTGTGTATTGATAACTTAAATAGCTATTAAATTTTGTAGTGCCATTATTGATGTTGAAGCCGATTGTGCTGGTATTATACACCCCTTGAAATGTTGCAATATTGAGGCTTCCGCTACTACCAACTTTCACCCCTTTTTTAAGTACAATATTTAAAATCCCTCCGCTACTTGCCGCATCATATTTTGCAGAAGGATTGCGCATGATTTCAATTTTGTTCACACTATTTGCAGGCAAACTTTTTAGCAACGAAGCTAAATCAGCACTGCTCAGTTTCATTTCTCTGCCATTTAAAAATATGGTTGCAGGAGTAGTGCTATTTAAATAAACATTTCCATCCTGATCAATAATGGTTCCTGGAGTTTTTTCTATAACTTCAAATGCATTCGTGCTGCTATTGGCAAGTACCGTTGCATCTACTATAGTTTTATCGTCTTCTTCTTTCATAAAAGACTTTTTCGAAACAATAGTTATTTCTTTCATTGATTCAACTTTATCCATCAAGATAATTTCCAGTTGAATCGTCTGAAGCTTAACTTTTATTGCTTTTTCGAAAATTTGTTTTGAAGTAGCCGTGATTTTTAAAAAATAATTAGTGGATTGTTCAACTAAAAAAATGTCAGTAGATTTTAATACTTTTTTTTCGATAATAACGCTATCGGGTAAACGATACAATAATGCAGTGGCATTTTCGAAAGGCTCAAGTTGTGCATTTAAAACCTTGAGGTTCAATGATACTTTTTGCGCAGTAGTTTGCAACTGAAAAAATATTGCAATAAAAAAAATCGAATAAAATAATTTCAATATTGTAAGAATCTTTGGATGATTAATTTTTTTCAAAAAGTGCACTCTTGTCAACCACTTTTACTTCCATACTGTCTTTCAAGTTTTTACTCACCGTTTCGTAAGGGCCAGTAATTACTTCTTCCCCTTCTTTTAATCCTTCTGTAATTTCAATATTGTTGATGTCTTGAATGCCCGTTTTTACATGTAGTTTTTTCACTTTTGAATCTTTGCCTAAAACAAAAACAACTACATCAAGGTCATCAACCGAAATATCAGGATTTACGTTTGTTTCATCCGTTTTTTCTTTCTTTTCAAGGCCTAATTTTTCCCTAGTGGTAACCGAATTAATAGGCACACTCAACACCTGATATTGTGTACGTGTTTGAATATCTGCATTGGCGCTCATTCCTGGCCTAAATGGAAAACTGGCTTTCCCCAATAAGTCCTGATAACTTTCGCGAAGCAATCTAACATAAACTTTATATTGTGTAACATCTGTACTTGATGAAGACAAACCAAGTTGAGAAGCAGCACCATTATTGCTACTGGCTATTTGGGTAACGATACCCTTAAATTTCCTCTCGCTATAAGCATCAATAGAAACTAAAGCACTATCACCCAATTTTACTTTTGGGATATCATTTTCTCCTACATCTACGCGCACTTCAATTTTATCCATATTAGCAATACGAAGCATTTCGGTACCTACATTAAAACTATTTCCCGCCACTTTTTCTCCTTTTTTTACATTGAGTAAACTTACCACCCCATCCATCGGTGCTGTTATTGATGTACGATTTAAATCTTTATTGGCTCTATTCAAGGTTGCTTCTGCTGACTTTACAGATGCGCTTACGCCATTAATACTTTGTACACCAGCTGTGTAATTTGCTTTGGCCGTTTTGTATCCTGCTTCTGCAATATTGAATTCGTTTTTGCTGATTACTTTTTCGTCATACAATTTCTTTTGCATATCGAAATTTTTCTTAGCTTGTTCAAGCTGAGCATCCAAAGCATCTAAGCCCGCTTTTGAATTGGCAACCTGTGATTTGGATTGATCCACCCCGAAAGAAGCCTGATCACGTTGAATGCTATATATATCTGCGTATATGCGTGCCAGTAATTGACCTTTTTTTACGGTATCCCCTTCTTGAACATATAACTCTGTGATTTCTCCACTAATATCCGGGCTTATTTTTACCTCAACTTCAGGAAATACTTTGCCGCTAGCGTTTACAATTTCAATAATGTTTCTACGAACTACTTTTTCAGCGGTAACTTTTGTGCCCTCTTTTTTTCCAAATACGCCCGATTTGAATAATACCACCAAAACCACCAACAATAATATTGACAGGGCAATAATCCACTTTGCTTTTTTATTCATAATGATTTCAATTTATAATTTTAACCCTGCACCCTTATAAAATTCGAGCACCTTCATTTTAAAAACATAATCAAACTGATTGATACTGAATTCTAATTGAGCACGCAATAAGTTATTTTGTGCTGCAATTAAATCAAACATATTCAGCATACCGATATTAAATCTTTTCCCAGCAAATTCATAGGTTTTGGTATTAGACTCCACCGATTTTTTTGAGGCATTAAATTTCTGAAGCGCTGTAATTGCGGCATTGTATGCTTGGTAAATATCTTGTTTAAGTTTTAGATTATCTTGTTCCTCTTGCAACTTAGCCGATTGCATGCTGAGTTTGCTTCTTTCGAAATTGGCTTTGGCAGTACCTCCATTAAATAAAGGCACATTAATCGATAGTCCAATGGCTTTACGCAAATTATCTTTTAACTGTGTATTTAAGGAACCTGATTTGAAATAAGAGGCAATATTTCCATTGGTTAGAATTGGACTTTGAACATCGTAAACCATGCCTGTACCAGCATTTGCAATTAATCCAGTAGATTGATAACCCACTATTTCTTTTTCATAAATCGGTCTTTTTTTAAATGCCAAATAGTTACTTGAGATACTGCCAAACGCGGATAAAGTTGGATACTGATTGGCTTTTGCTACGAGCATTGTTTTTTCTGCAGCTTTTATTCTGTATGAATTACCTATTTGCTGAGGTTGATTTTTTAGCGCTTCTTGATATACAAAATCAGCTTGCAAATCAGCAATAGATTCAACTGGAATGGTTTCAATTGGCGGCGTTTCAATGTCAAAAGCCACAGCGGCATCAAGTCCCAATAAAGATTTTAATGCAAGTTTAGCTTGATTAAAATTCCCTTCAGCCGAAATGTAATTACTGCTGTCAAATGCCAGTTGTGCTTCAAGTTGAATGGCATTTAATTCAGGTAATGCGCCTGCTTCAACCATTTTACGGGTAACACTTAATTGAGATTGTGTTTGCGTAATTTGAACAGAAGCGATTTGAATTTGATCTTTAGCTAGTAATGTTTGTAAATATGCATTTGCTGTTGATAAACCAATATCGTATTTTATTTTACTGAAATCAGCTACGGCAGCCATGGTTTCCCATTTGGTTGCCTCAATTCGATTTCTTTTGCTGTAAAAATTAAAAATTTCCGTGCTTGATTGAAGTTGCATTCCTGCTGAAAGATAGTTTTCGGTAACACGGCTAAACGTAGTTGGATCCTGATTATTTCCGGTATTAAAAGCCCCGTTTGTAGATAAATTTAATCCTGGCAAAATAGAAAGTTGGCTTTGTTTGTAGGAAACTGCCGCTATTTTGGCTTGAACCTCAGCTAGTTGAACACCCTTGTTATGTTCAATAGCATATTCTACACATGTTTTTAAATCCCATTTTTGTTGAGCATCAATAGAATCGGAAACAAACAATAATGATAAAATGAATATTAAAACTTTTAACATGAAGCAAAATTATGCGATATTGATAAGAAAAAGACGATTGGCAATTTTATTTAAACTGATAAGAATTACCCATAAATAAAAAATCAATTAATTTAAATGTTATAAAATTTTATTCTTAAGTTTGTTGCTAGAAATTTTTATACTTAAAAAATAATCAAACATGAAAAAAATTACAATCTTGTTGGCAATGGTATTTTTTGCCGGTTCAATTTTTGCACAAACAGAAAAAAAGGTTTGGCCTGAAATGAAAGAATTTCACACAATCATGGCTGCAACATTTCACCCTGCAGAGGAAAACGATTTAAAACCTTTAAGAGCTCAGGTAGCTGAACTTTACCGTGCTTCTAAAATATGGTTCGCATCTGAAGTTCCTTCGAATTTCAAAAAAGCGGAAACAACTGAATTATTGCAACAATTAATGGTTCAGTGTAATGATATTTGGTCTGCTGTAAACGATAAAGCTGACGATGCTAAATTGAAAAACTTAATTACAATGGCGCACGATATTTTTCATAAAGTTGCAGGAACTTGTAAAAAAGATTAATTAATTCTAACATAATTTTTAAAAGAGCCGCTTATTTGAGTGGCTCTTTTTTTTGAGGCCCCTAGTTAAGGTTTAAGGGTTTAAAGTGCTACGCTGGTTTAAAGGTTTAAGGTTGATCGACATTTTACAATTGAGGTTTAAGGGTTTAAAACGCTACGCTGGTTTAAGGGTTTAAGGTTGATCGACATTTTACATTTAATTTTTTTCACTCAAATTTTAAACAAGCGATATGATTTGACAATTTCTAGGAAGCAAACAAATGCTGATAAATTAAAAAGTGAAAATGCTAAAAAGGAAGATGCATTAACCCTTAAACCATTAAACTATTAAACCAGCGTAGCGACTTAAACATTTATCACTCAACCCAGCGCAGCGACTTAAACCGATTTCCCATCTTATCAACACCCCAAGCATAACTTTTTTTGATGATGCCGTTTTGGATGTCTACTTTTGAAAAGTAATGGTTTCCGAATATCGGAATTAATAGGGAAGCTTGGTGAAATTCCAACACTATCCCCGTAGCTGTAAACACTTTTATTTGTTCATTCTTCATGCCACTGTATTTATATGGGAAGGCGATGAACAAGGTGTAAGTCAGAAGACCTGCCAATACAAAATTATTCATCCAAAAGCTTTCGGGAGAAAGGCTCGAGATGTAAAGTGTTTTGCATTTTATATTTCTACCAATAGTGGTGTAAAAACTATTATTTATTTCTCGGAGGCAGTAAAAAAATCTTAAAAAATGAAAAAGAATTTTTTTGCTGCAGCTGTATTATTTATCAGCATCGCAGCGCAAGCACAAGACAGCACAAAAACTTTAAATGAAGTTGTGGTGTCTGCCAACAAATTTCCTACAAAAACTTCGTTAACCGGAAAAGTAGTCACTGTTATAACCAGAGAACAATTGGAACGCAGTGGAGGCAAGGATTTGGCTCAAGTTTTAACAGAGCAAACAGGTATTTTTATCAATGGCGCAAACAGCAACGCGGGAAAAGATAAAGGCATTTATTTGCGTGGTGCAAAAGTAGATCATACGCTAATTACAATCGACGGGGTTCCTGTTTACGATCCATCCGGTATTGGTAGCAATTTTGATATTCGTTTATTATCCGTTGATCAAATTGAAAGAATAGAAATACTAAAAGGAAGTCAATCATCATTGTACGGATCTGATGCAATGGCAGGCGTGATCAACATCACAACAAAACAAGCTTCAAATAAAAAAGCAACCTTTAATGGTGGAATCAGTTATGGTAGTTATTACAGTTATCGTGCAGACGCCAACGTTAGTGGAAGTTCGAAGTATGTAGATTATTCGATTGGAGGTGCTTATTTTGAAACCGAAGGTATTAATGAGGCAACGGATAGCTTAAAAAACAATTCAACGAGAATAGATAAAGATGATTTTACCCAACAAAACTTCTCAGCATCTGTAGGAATAAAACCCAATAAAAACATCCGTATTCAACCGTATATCCGTTATGCTAAATTTTGGCAAAGCTACGACCAGGGTGCGTTTACGGATGAATTGGATTTGTTTAGTAAAAATAAAAATGTACAAGTTGGTGTAAAAAACGAATTCAATTTTGGAAAAATAAAAATGAACCTATTGTACAATTTCAATAAAAATGAAAGGACATACATAGATGATTCTACAAAAAGCCGCAATGGATATGACATTTATAGCAAAGGTTTATATAATGGAAGCGAACATTTTGCTGAAGCATTTTTTGTATTTCCAATTAAATCCAACATAAAGATAACTGCTGGTGCTGATTATAGACAATCAAACAGTGATCAATTTTATAGTTCAATTGGATATTTTGGTCCTTATGAAAGTAACCTTGGAAAAGACAGTTTAAAACAAAACCAAATGAGTGGTTATGTTGCATTTTTACTAAATACAAAAAAAGGATTCAATGTAGAGTTAGGTGGAAGATATAATCGTCATTCGGTTTATGGAAGCAACATTGTGTATAATGTAAATCCATCTTTATTAATTAACAACAAATTTAAAATCTTCGGTAACCTTTCATCAGCCTATAAAACACCTACTTTGTATCAGCTTTTTTCAGAGTATGGCAATAAAAACTTGAAGCCTGAAAGTGCAATGACCATCGAAACCGGTTTTCAATATTTTTCAAAAAACAATAAATATAGTGGGGGAATTACCGTTTTTAATAGAACGGTTAAGGATGCAATTGTGTTCTTTTACAACCCAATAACTTATGCCTCATTTTATATTAATCAAGATAAGCAAAATGATGCTGGAATTGAGATAGAGTCAAATGTAAAAGTTGGAAAATCAACCAATATCAAAATAAACGGCGCATATGTAGACGGGAAAGTAACTACAAAAAATGGAGACAAAGACACCAGTTATTTTAATCTGATTCGTCGTCCAAAAGCAACTTTAGGACTGCATATTTCACAAAAAATAAAATCACGATTTTATGTAAATGCAGGAATATCATATGTTGGTGAAAGAACGGATTTAAGTTATGATGCATCTTTTAATGCCATTACTATCAAACTAAAAGATTATTGTTTGGTAAATTTATACACCGAATATGCGTTATCAAAAAACAAAGTGAAATTTTTTCTAGATATCCGTAATTTAACCAACACAAATTACACTGAAGTGTATGGGTTTAATGCGATGAAAACAAATGCAAGTTTGGGCGTTCGATTTAATTACTAAAATAGAATCTCATTTAAATTTACTGCATTTCTACAAAGCGATTATCTTTGCGGAAATGCATTTTTATATGATAGGATTTGGCAGCATCATTGGCAAAGAAATCATTACGATAAGTTTTATATTATTTGCCGTAATTGACATGCTTGGATCTATTCCAATTTTAATTTCACTAAAAGAAAAAATGGGCGGTCACATCAAAAGCACCCAAGCTACCATCGCTTCGGGCGCATTGATGATTTTGTTTTTATTGATTGGAAAGGAATTTTTAAACCTTTTGGGATTAGATGTAAAATCTTTTGCGGTTGCAGGTTCTATTGTAATTTTTGTAATTGGCTTGGAAATGGTGTTGGGGATTGAGTTTTTTAAAGCGGATAGCAATCCACATAGCGGAAGTGTGGTGCCAATCGCGTTTCCATTGATTGCAGGTTCAGGAACATTAACCACGATAATGTCGTTAAAAGCGAACTATCAGGATATCAATATTTTCATTGCGATACTTATAAACTTAATCATCATTTATTTAGTATTGAAATCTTTAAAATGGATTGAAAAAGTTTTAGGCCCGAGTGGCTTAATTGTAGTGCGTAAATTTTTCGGTGTAATATTATTGGCTATTGCTGTAAAAATATTCGGCACCAATATTCAGAATTTTGGGAGGTAGATAAATGTTTGTGGTTTGGCGTTTGTGGTTTGGTGTTGGAAGATGTAGAATATTTTAAAGCGCAAATCTTAGAAAAAAGAAATAGATAAAATCAACTGAACAATAAACGCCAAACAACAAACAACAAACGATTTATAGGCCTTGTAGTACAATGGATAGTACCAGAGTTTCCGAAGCTCTTAATCCAGGTTCGATTCCTGGCGAGGCCACCCAGAGAGAATTTTGGTCAATCTGTGTAGGTTGACCATTTTTATTTTCCGCTGTAATGCAGGACAGATAAGAGATTGCGGCGAATAGACTATTGACTCTTGGAGTTCGAACTGTGTTATTTTCCTTATTATACAAAATCCCGTCGGAGTATATCAAAGGCACTTAAGCTCTCATATTGCCAATACGATTTTGGCGGTCGACTTCTTTTGTAAATTAGTTTAACCCGGATTTTGCAGTTGAAATCTATTACAAGAAAAAAATGCTGCAAATACAAGCGTTTGCTTGACTTTTTGATCTTACCATATTTCAATATGCTCTCGACCAAAAAATCGGCTCAAACACCGGTCTTTATTGCTTTTTTTCCTTTCATCACGATTCCAACTGCAAAATCCGGGTTTAATGATTTTCTTGGCTTAGTTATTATTTGTATTGAGTATTTTATTGCAGTTCAACTATAACTTCATTCTTTCGATTAAAAACTTCGTAAGGTGCATTATAGCCAAAAAAATAAAATTTATTAGAATACTTTATGCCTTCAGCATCTAAAGCCGCTTTTAAATGTTGTTTATACTTTTCTATTTTAGTATCATTAGCCCAACCGCTAAAACTTATCGCAGCCATGGTTTTTGCAGGTTCTTTTTTAAATTCTATACCTGATTGATTAGGCTTAGGAAGCATGTCCTTATTAAATTTCTTAGGAACCATAAACATCATAGTCATGGAATCTTCTAATGACATCGAGACTGGGGAAGTCATAGATATTTTTTCATTCCTTTCATTATTTCCAAAAATATAATCAGCTAGAATAGAGAAACCCTTACTTGAAGAATTTTTATATCCTTTTGTGGAGAGTTTGACTGAGGTGAATAAAGTAGTTTCATCACTAGCGTTGCGTTATAAGTCGAAGATAGTCAATTGGTTATCTTTTTGTTCTTTGAAATATTGTAATTGAGTTTGCTGAAACAGTTGATTTATGGGCATTTTCTCAAAAATGGATATGCTTAAAACTTGTAGAATTTCGTAGAGGCTTTGTTTGAGCATAAAACGCTTCTTGGCAATGGCTATTAACACATAAACTGAAACTGCTATCCACACTTGTGTTTTTACGGCATTTTCTGACTGTCCCCAAAATGATTTTATCTTAAGATGCTGCTTAATCCATTTGAAGAATAGCTCTATTTTCCAACGATGTTTATAGAGCTGTGCCACCTCAGTGGCTTTTAAGTTAAAGTTGTTGGTTAGGAATATTAATATCTTTCCTGTTTGCAAATCTTTGAATTTTATTCTTCTCATTTTTACTGGATAATCTTTAGCGGCATAATGATTGTTTAGCATAATGGTTTGATCGTATATTATTCCCGCAGCAATATCTTTTTCATGTGAGTATACTCTTCTATAATTCATATTATCTTTAGCTCTTGTCACAAAGAAGGCTCCACCGCTATTTATCTTGTAAAGCCTTTTGTAGTCTACATATCCTCTGTCCATTATATAAAAACTATTGGCTTCAAAATGAATAATATCCAAAACATTTACATCGTGAACTGAAGCGGTAGAAAAGAAAATATTTTCAGGGATTGAGGTCTTTAAATCTAGTTGGGTATGAAGCTTTATACCAGCTTTTGTAGTTCTAAAAGTTGCCCAACAAAAAGCAGATAGACATAAATCAATTGTAGTAGCATCAATGGCAAATACATTTTCTTTAAGAGCTAGTTCCAGATCATTGTCATGCAAATATAATTGCTGTGCTTCTTTAATAAGTAATATTGCAAGGTCTTCATAAATTTGAAAAGAACGGTTTTCATTAGCCCTTGTAATGGTGCTAACTGCAACTACTTCACCAATGCCTAAATGATACATTTTATTGGCATTGGCTTTTAAGCATAAAACGGTATCGCTGATACTTTCTCTATGAGTAAGTTGCCCAAATGCCATACATAAAAACTGTTTCCAGCAACTAAAATCCTTCACCTTATAATCGCCAAAGTACCTATTAACAATGGTTTGAAACGAAGTGGAGGATACTAGAGCAGTTATTTGAGAGAATACATATTTTCCTGAATTCATAACTAAATGATTTCCAGTAAAATACGATTTTATTGAACCAAAAAAAATCAAATCGTCTTAGGTGCTATTTCCTCGTAAACTCAATACTGACAATACTTTCAAAGAACTAATGATAACAACGACGCAACGCTAGTGACAATTCATGTTATCTTAATTTTAAAAATAAATTTTGTATGATGAAATATTTAGCTGTTTTTATTCTAATGGCACTTTGTTCATGTTCTAATAAGATATACAAAAGCTTCGATTATAATCGTAGCAATAATCCATGGAGTCATGCATTTAAAGATAGGGTATTTTTCTCAAGTCTTAAAGAAGCATATAAACGTGATACATCAATATTCATGCATATCGAGCAAATAGACGCACTTAACCCTTTTGATGGTCTTACGCCTTAAGAAATGAAGGTTGCAGATGAAATTGGCATAGCGTTGATTCAGAAAATGCCCGCTCCCGCAATGTGTGATGGGTGCTTAACTAGCATGAATTATTTCATGGCTACTGCATTGCACTATTACAATAGTAAGGAACTGAATGTAACAACAAAGCAGTTATACAAAAAACATAAAAAATCTATTGATTAGAAGTCACCCAAATGAATCTATTAATAATATAATTATACCGTAATGAAATATTGGAGATTGTATAATAGTGCAGAAAAAGAAGTAGGCTTTGTTCCGCAAATCATTGAACCAGTATTCGAAGGATATTACACCGACAATAATCAATTGTGGAATAATTATTTAAAGCAAATTGATAATTCCACGATAATTCCAAAAGGCCATTTGCATAAAAGAGCAAGGCTGACAGACTTAACCCACATTGCAGCTAACTACTCGAAGAATCCCATAAACATTGATCTTTTAAATTTTTGAGTGTTGTTTTGTGTACTACAGATTTTCGTTTTCGGAAGGGTTGATGTTTCAGGTTTAAAATGTTTAGCATTTCTTGGAAATTTTTATTTGGAGTAGCGCATTTTCGGATGCTTACTTTTCTATCAAACGTGTTCTGTCCAGTTGTAGTAATTACCTTTTGCG
>VFKL01000099.1 GCA_009885535.1 Chitinophagaceae bacterium
ACAATACAACCTGTGCTTGGCCCTAGTCTTGTTTTTTCTCTGATTTCACGCAATGACATGATATCAGATGCAACATCGTAATCGTTTTTATCTATCAATGCCTGAGCGATGGCTACGGCTGACTTTGCTGCAAATACGCCCGCTTCTTCTTCCGTGTAATTAAAAACAACATAATATTCGCCGTCTTTTCCGGTTCCTCTAGTTCTTCCAAATCCGGTCTCCATTCCAGCCAACGTTTGCAACTCAAGTGCGATATGCTCAATGACATGACCCATCCAAGTGCCTTCTTCAACTCTTGTAAAAAATCCTCCCTTTTCGCCCACACTACAACGGTGCTCTATCATTGAAGGAAACATCCTTTCTAATCTGTTTCTAAAACCTTCTATAGTATTTGTCGGCCTATTTTCAAGTTCCTCCAAATCCAACACCATCTGAATAAGTTTGTTTCGGCGAACACTCCAATAGTTAGGGCCTCTAAGCACTTTGATTTCATTAATCTTCATAATTCAAATACTTTTTTGATTTAGACGGAAATTAACCAATTCATTTTGTATCGCAAAAAAACAATTTCAAAACAATGGTTTATTAATGATGATTTTATTGGATTTTACTTTTTACTTTTTACTTTTTATTTTTTATCGAAACTATATTCACATTGCTGTATAATTAATCTATTCGTATTGATTATGAAAGACATTACATTTGCGTAATCAAAAAAAAAAGCATGAATAATCCAAAAGGAAAACTAGTTGCTATTGGCGGAGCTGAAGACAAAGGAACAGATTTAGAAACGGGTGAGATACATAGAAATAACCTCAATTTTTTCGGGTTGGGCATTTTGAAAAGAATCGTAGAAGAAACAGGAGGCGTTGATTCTCACATTGAAGTCGTTACTACGGCGAGCATGATACCTCATGAAGTAGGGGATAATTATTTAGATGCTTTTGGAAAAATAGGATGTACAAAAGTAGGATTGATGCACATCAGAAATAGAGCAGATGCTGCCAATGAAGAATATTTAACCCGCATTCAAAATTGTAAAGCAGTAATGTTTAGTGGCGGTAATCAAATGCGCTTGACCAGCACATTTGGCGGAACTAAATTTTTAGAAATTGTAATGAATCGTTTTCAAAACGAATCTAATTTTTTAGTTGCAGGAACCTCAGCTGGTGCGATGGCGATGAGTAATACCATGATTTATGAAGGCAACGCGTCGAGAGCACATTTAAAAGGGGAAGTAAAAATAACTACCGGACTAGCTTTTATGGATGGTGTTATTTTTGATTCGCACTTCGAAAAGCGGGGCAGGTTTGGAAGATTGGCTCAGGCTATAGCGGCAAATCCATCTTGTATTGGAATTGGTTTGGGTGAAGATACGGGGATGTTGATAATTGATGGCAATGAAATGGAAGCCATTGGAAGTGGATTGGTAATGATCCTCGATGGACACGATATTTTACATTGCAATATTGCGGATATTCCAGATGGCAATCCCATCAGTATGGAAAATTTAAAAGTACATTTTTGCGAAAATGGAAATGGTTACAATGTGTCTAAACGATTGTTTATTCCAGAAGTATCTGAAGGGGCAATCATTCAAAAAAATATGGACATTGAATAATGAATAAACAAGGATATTTAATTTTCGCTTCAATGGTAGAATATAAGTTCTATAAGCATTTTAGCGTTATTTTAAATGGGTAAAACCTTTTAGATTATCGCCAATCAAAATCTGAAAAACTATTTACTGGTAGCATTTCTAACCCGCGTTTCAATACCCTTTGGGCACTAATTGATGGCAGGGTAATTAACCTATGCTTGAAACTGAGTTTGTAATTTTATTTCCAAAATTCAACTTTAGATAAAAAAGAAACAGGAACGAAAAAAATCAATCAACAGTAACCAAGAAATTATTCTTTTTACCTACTTGAATCAAAATGAATTTATTGTGGAGTAAGCTGTTTTTGTCCACCATCATTTGCAAATCTGTCATCTTTTCTCGATTGATGCTAACTCCTCCGTTTTGTAACATTTTTCTTGCAGCTCCCTTGCTTTCAAAAATAGAATTTTCGGCAAGAAAGCTTAGAATATCAACACCAGTATTGATTTTGTCTACACTATAATTGGTTCTTACAATTCCTTCAATAGATTCTAAATCTTCAACACTCAATGAATCTACAGATGCTTTGGCATTTGAAAATAATTTCTCGGTAGTTTCTTTAGCTTTTTCAAGTTCGGCTTCTCCATGCACAAAATTCGTGAGTTCTTCAGCCAATTTTTTTTGTAAAATACGATCAGCGGGGTTGGTGTCATGAGCTGCAATCAAACTGTTGATTTCTGCTTCCGGTAAAAAAGTAAAAATTTTTATCCATGAAGCCGCGTCAGAATCTGAAGCATTTAACCAAAACTGATAAAATTGATATGGGGTTGTTTTGTTGGCATCAAGCCAAATGTTTCCTTTTTCGGTTTTGCCAAATTTTCCTCCATCAGCTTTTTTTATTAAAGGACATGTAAATGCAAATGCTTCGCCACCAGTTTTTCTTCTGATTAATTCTGTGCCGGTTACAATATTTCCCCATTGATCACTTCCCCCCATTTGAAGTTTACAATTTTTGTTTTTGTACAACCAGTAAAAATCATAACCCTGAACTAGCTGATATGTAAATTCAGTAAATGACATTCCACTTTCACCCTCCAAGCGTTTTTTCACACTATCCTTAGCCATCATATAATTTACGGTGATGTGTTTACCCGCATCTCGTATAAAGTCTAAAAAACTAATTCCTTTAAACCAATCATAATTATTGGTGAGTTCTGCAGCATTGGGCAAAGAGGCGTCGAAGTTTAAAAATTTCTCCAATTGGCTACGAACACCAATAATGTTTTTATTCAATTCTTCTTCGCTTAGCATATTCCTTTCTTCACTTTTTCCACTAGGGTCGCCCACCATTCCCGTAGCGCCACCCACCAAAGCAATCGGTTTATGTCCAGCTTTTTGTAGATGCACTAGCAATAAAATAGGCACTAAACTCCCAATATGTAAACTGTCGGCAGTTGGGTCAAAACCTACATAAGCAGTGGTCATTTCTTTATTCAGTTGTTCTTCCGTTCCAGGCATAATATCTTGCAACATGCCTCTCCAAGTGAGTTCTTTAATTAAGTTCATTGCTTATACTTTTTGTGTAGGTTTTGATTGCAAAAATGAGTAAAAAAAGTCACAAGACATGATATTGTTTCATTTGATTTTAATCGTTTTTTAATTTGGAACCATTAATGAACGAATTGGGGATTTTTAAATTAAATATTTACCTCTAGATACCTTAAATTTGAGTACGTTTTAAATATCTGTTCAAAAAGCGTTTATCATGAAGCCATATCCAATCTCATTTTGTATTTTCTTTCTTTTTGGATTTTCCCTACAAAGTTTCTGTCAGTTTAGAAAATATTCCAACGAATTTTTAAATATAGGAGCAGCGGCAAGAGGTTTAGGTATGGGAAATGCACAATTGGCTTCTGTAAATGATGCTTCGGCGGGATATTGGAATCCTGCGTTATTAAGTATGGTTTCAAGTCAACCAACAGTTTCATTGATGCATGCCGATTATTTTGCAGGCATTGCCAAATACGATTTTGCGGCTGTTGCTATCCCCAATAAAGAAAACAAAAGCACTATAGGTTTTTCGCTTTTAAGATTTGCCGTTGATGATATTCCAAACACGCTTTTTTTAGTAGAACCAGATGGTAGTTTGAATTATAATAATATCCAAAGTTTTTCCTCTGCTGATTATGCTTTTCTATTTTCTTATGCCAAACAAATCAAAAAAATAAAGAACTACGATGTAAGCTTTGGTGCAAATACAAAAATAATTTATCGTAAAGTGGGGACTTTCGCATCCGCATGGGGATTTGGATTGGACGCTGCCATTGCTTTTTCCAGTCAAAGATGGAAGTTTGGGGCTGTGATAAAAGATGTCACCACTACTTTCAATGCTTGGAATTTTACGTTTACTGAAAAAGAAAAACAAGTGCTTTATCTTACCAATAATAAAATACCCATTCAATCCACAGAACTTACACAACCAAGATTGATGTTGGGTGCAGCACATTTTTTCAACATAAACAAATCATTAAGCCTATTGTCTGAAATCAATACCGATATCACTTTCGACGGAAAACGAAATACTGTAATTAGCGGAAATCCCATCAGCATTGATCCTCGTATTGGCTTAGAACTGGGTATTAAGAAAAGTTTTTTTGTGCGTGCAGGTATTTCAAATTTCCAAAATGCACTTGCGGATTCAGACACGCTAAATCAGAAAAAAGTTTGGATTTATCAACCCAGTATTGGCGCAGGATTTAAGGTAAAAAATTTCTATGTAGATTATGCCTTTACGAATTTGGCAAATCAACAAAATCCATTATATACACATGTTTTTTCTATAAAATTAGATCTCGTTAAAAAAAATGCAAATTAAATTCAACACATTTTTAAGATGAAAAAAATATTAATTCTCTTATTGTTGATTTCTAACTTTTCTCATGCACAGCTTAATAACAGCTGGATTGATTATACCAAAACGTATTACAAATTTCGACTGGCAAAAGATACACTTTGTAGAATCCCTCAATCTACATTAACAGCAGCTGGTTTGGTTAATGCAAACGCTAATCATTTTCAACTTTGGAGAAATGGCGTTGAGGTTAGATTGTACACTTCAGTTACCAATAGCACATTGGGGAGTAATGATTTTATTGAATTTTTGGGTGAGATGAACGACGGAAAACCAGACAATCAACTATATCGAAATCCAGATTTCCAAATGGCAAACAGATATAGTTTGGAAACAGACACCGTATCTTATTTTCTTACCATTGACTCTGCAAGTACGCATTTGCGTTATGTAGATGCTGTAAACAATGCACCATCATCAATAACTCCAGATGCTTATTTCATGCGTAATATTGACTTCTTTTACAACAATCAAATCAATAGAGGCGAAGCAAAAGTAGTGGGTGAATATGTGTTCTCTTCATCCTATGATCCTGGCGAAGGTTGGTCAAGTAGTAATGTAGCGCCAGCCACAGATTTGGTAAAAACATTTGCAGGATTAAATTTGTATACTGCTGGACCCGTAAACAGCTTTTCCGTACGCGCTGCCGCTGCTGGTTCCGGACTTAATAATAGAGACCTTAAAATAAAAGTTTTTCAAACAAATATTTCTGTGCCTCCATATAGTGTTGCGTTAAACATGCCCAATTTTGAATACGAAAAAGCAAACATCCAAAACTTGCCTTTGTCACTTTTTCAAAACACGAATAGCGTAAACATTGCGTTAAACGGAACGTCCACGAATGTTTTCGATCGAATAGTGGTTTCCAATATTGGTATAACTTATCCGGCCACCTTTAATTTTAATGGATCAAAATCATTTTCATTTGATTTGCAGCCTTCGTCATTAGGCAATTATCTGGTGATTGATAATTTTAATTTTGGCACACAACAACCAATACTATACGACCTTACATCAGGGTTGCGATATTTGGGAGAAATTGCTTCAACACCTGGTAAAGTAAAATTCTTGCTTCCGCCGTCTACAGCCAAACGAACGTTTAAGTTATTAAATCAAGAAGGATTTTATTTTGTAAATAACATTGCGGCAAAAAATTTCATTGATTTTCAAAATCCCGATAACCAGGGCAATTATATCATTATCAGTAATCGCGCCCTTTATAATGATGGAAACGGTAATAATTATGTAGATGCTTATCGTCAATATAGAAGTAGCAGTAATGGCGGTGGATATTTGGCTAAAATATATGATATCGAAGAATTAACGGATCAGTTTGCATTTGGTATAAAAAATCACCCTGGTTCTATTCGCGATTTTATTCAATTTGCAAAAAATCAATTTGCTCAAACACCAGAATATGTATTTATCATAGGAAGAGGGGTGAACTATGTTGAACAAAAAACGAATGAATCCAATCCAATTATAAATCAGTTAAACCTAGTGCCTACATTTGGTTGGCCAGCATCCGATATTTTATTAAGCAGTAGTCCTAATTCAACGTATCCAAACATTCCTATTGGTAGATTGGCTGCGATAAATGGTGCAGAAGTAAATCATTATTTGTCCAAAATGATTACCTATGAATCTAATCAACAACAACCAGGATCTACCATTGACGATAAAGCTTGGATGAAACAGTTTATACATGTAACAGGTGGAAAAGACAGCAGCGAAAACAATACATTTAAAACTTACATGAATAACTATAAATCCATTGTAGAAGATACGCTTTATGGTGGTGTAGTAGAATCGTTTTCAAAAACATCTACCGGAACTGTTCAACAGGCGAGTAGTTTAAGAA
Organism: Chitinophagaceae bacterium; assembly: GCA_009885535.1. Classification (GTDB taxonomy): domain Bacteria; phylum Bacteroidota; class Bacteroidia; order Chitinophagales; family Chitinophagaceae; genus Ferruginibacter. The sequence goes on from VFKL01000099.1 coordinate 6,373, forward strand.
TAGAAGAATTATTTAATCAAGGGCTTGGATTTGTGGGGTATTTTGGACATTCATCAGCCAATACTTTTGAATTTAATCTCAGTAATCCTGATGTCTATAACAACTATGGAAAATATCCATTTTTCAATGTGAGTGGATGTAGTGCCGGAAATTTTTATGTGTACGATCCACTTAGGTTGTCTGGCAATTTAACTATTTCCGAAAAATATGTTTTGGCGCAAAATCGTGGAAGTATTGGATTTTTAGCAGATACGCATTTTGGTATTCCTCCGTTTTTGAATTTTTATAACGGCAACCTATATACGTCTTTTTGTAAAACGATGTATGGCAATACCATTGGCAATCAAATGAAAAATATCATTAGTGATATGGGTGGCGAAAACCCCAATTTAGATTTTTATACCAGAATGCATCTCGAAGAAATAAATCTACATGGCGACCCGGCTTTAAAAATAAATAGTTTTTCAAAACCAGATTATGTAATTGAAGCAGCTTCTGTAAAAATTTCACCCAATATTATTACGGTTGCTGACAATAATTTCACTGTTTCTATACAAATGAGAAACATAGGAAAAGCAGTAGGAGATTCAATTTGGGTAAATGTAATTCGAAAGCTTCCTAATGACAGCATTCGCGTTATTTATAGAAAATTAATTCCTGCAATCAGAAGCATCGACTCGCTGAGCATTAACGTACCTATTTTTCCTGTTCTAGAAAAAGGGTTGAATCAAATAATGGTAACCCTCGACGAAACCAATCGAATTGAGGAACAATATGAATTCAATAATAGCATTACCAAAGATTTTTATATTTTCGAAGATGAACTTCGTCCAATTTATCCCTATAATTTTTCAATTGTAAACAGACAAAATATCAGTTATTTTGCCAATACCGCAAACCCATTAAGCGGAATTCGGGATTATAAATTGGAGATAGATACGACGAATCTTTTTAACTCGCCGTATAAAAAATTATACAATAAATCAAGTGTTGGTGGACTAATTGAATTTGCCCCTACGGATATCAGTTATACAGATAGCACAGTTTACTATTGGCGTGTAGCGATGGTACCTAAAAATAACGAGGCTTATATTTGGAATGATTTTTCTTTTGTGTATTTGCCCGGAAGCTCAAATGGTTACAATCAATCGCACTATTATCAATTTTTGAAATCTACATTTAACGATATGACTTTAGATGCAGATCGTACATTCAAATTCAAACAGCAATCTCAAAATTTAATCATCAGATCAGGACTTTATCCGTTTTTTGATTTCGATAGAATTAATGTAAATCTTGATTTTAACCAAGTTGAATTATGGGGTTGTGCTACGTTATATAGGCCTAGAGATTCAATGGAAAACAATTTGCAATTTTATGTATTCGATACCAACACTTTAGCAACTTGGCGAAATAGAAACGTAAATGCAGCAAATGGTTTATACGGGAGTCGTCAAGTATGTTTAAACAGTGCTACCTCAAATGATACTACACGTGCATTTTTTGAATTTCAATATAGTTATCCTGCAAACCGTAAGCTGGCTATGGATTTTATAGATTCGGTTCCAACAGGTATGTATGTAGCGGTAACAAATTTTGGAAATAATAAAAATAAAACGTTTATAAATAGATGGCAAGCAGACACGGCAACTTTAGGTTCAGGAAATTCACTGTATCATAAATTCAAATCCATTGGGTTGGATAAAATTGATAGTTTTTATAAAAATATTCCTTTTGTATTTTTCTTTAAAAAAGGGAGTGTAGGGTTTACTCCAATTCAAGTGGTTGGACAAACGGATTCGACTTATTTGGATCAAACAATTCCATTAACCACCAAAACCACCGAAGGGTATTTTGAGTCACCAGTTTATGGGCCATCTACAGTTTGGCATTCGTTGCATTGGCAAGGTCGTTCGACTGATGAAATTGCTTCAGATACAGTTAAGGTTCAAGTTTATGGAGTTAGATCTGATGGCACAACTGAATTTTTAGCGGAAGTATATCCATCTTTAGATACTACTTTAAATTTTGTAGATGCGCTTATCTATCCCTATTTGAAATTAAAATCATTGATTAAAGACACTAGATTTGTTACCCCTAATCAAATGCGTTACTTGCGCATTAACGCTAATTTCGCTCCCGAAGGCGCAGTGGCTCCATCGATATTGTTTCAATCAAAAGATACATTGGAACAGGCCGAGCCCTTGGTTTTTAAACTGGCATTTAAAAATATCAGCGATTACAATTTTGACAGTTTAATGAAATTTAAATTTATCATCACAGATCAAAATAATCAACCGCATGAAATAGATATACCCAATAGGAAATTATTGGTTTCGGGTGATACATTGATATTTCAATACACCATTGATACCAAATTGTTTGTTGGAAACAATACCATTTTTGTAGAATTTAATCCTGATAATCATCAACCAGAACAATATCATTTCAACAATATTTTATTTAAAAACTTTTTTGTAAAATCAGACAAATTCAATCCTTTGCTTGATGTAACTTTTGATGGGGTTCATATTCTCAACAAGGATATTGTATCAAGCAAGCCACAGATATTAATAAAGTTGAAGGATGAAAGTCGTTTCATGGAATTAAAAGATACTTCATTGATAAAATTGCAGCTGAGATATCCAGACCAAACGTTGTATACGTTTTCATTTGGAGATACTATGATGTTTATCCCAGCTGATATTGGTTCTGGTGTAAATGAAGCGAGTATTGAATTCAATCCTTATTTACCAGAAGATGGAGAATACGAATTGATTGTAACCGGAAAAGATGTAGTGGGTAACTCAGCTGGAAATTTGGAATATCGGGTAGTTTTTTCTGTAATCAATAAACAAATGATATCCAATTTGCTAAATTATCCCAATCCATTTACAACATCAACAGCATTTGTGTTTACATTAACCGGTAGCGAGGTGCCACAAAATTTAAGAATTCAAATATTAACCATAACCGGAAAAATCGTAAAAGAAATTACAAAAAATGAGTTAAGCGACATTCATATTGGTAGAAATATCACTTCGTATAAATGGGATGGTAATGATATGTATGGACAACCACTTGGAAATGGGGTGTATATATATAGGGTATTAACCAATTATCATAATAAATCATTGGAAAAATACAAAAGTGCAGATGATAACACAGACCGATTTTTTAATAAAGGGTATGGCAAGATGTTTTTAATGCGTTAATTTTAAATTTTTTAGATGATTTCTAATAAAATAGATGTAAAATCCCATTATATTATCTAATCATTAATTTGATTTTTAAATCATTTCATTTCCTTCGTTTTTCATTTTTTATCAATTAACTTAGCCATCTTTTAAAAAAGGTTAAATATTTACAAAACTAATTGGGCTGATTTTTGTAATAAATGGCTAATTTAAACAAATGTTTTTTTAATGAGAGGTACTAGATTTTTCTTTACTTTATTGTTTTCCCTTTTTTTATTAAATGGAATAGGGTATGGTCAATCTATACAAATTTCATCTGGTAATGCTTTCTACTGTATAGAAGGGGATTTTTCCATAGATTATGAAGTAACTGGTGTTTTTTCCAATGACAATGTGTTTACAGTTCAGTTAAGTGATTCAAGCGGACAGTATAATTCACCTGTAATTATTGGTAGCTCAGCTTCCATTACATCTGGGAATATTCTAGTACAATTGCCTGATAGTTTATTTGTTTCTGGAAATTATAAAGTCCGGGTTGTTTCAAATAGTCCAAGTGTAATCAGTTTAAATACGATAAACATTCCAATTCAAAATACAGTTTTGGATTCATGGGTACGAAGAGCAAATGTGGGAACTACTGCTAAAATTTATGGGGTAGGCTTTGCAATTGAAAATAAATTATATTTTGGATCAGGTGCAAATGGAAGTTCTACAACAAATGATTTTTGGGAATATAATCCAACAAGCAATGTTTGGACAAGAAAACAAAATTTACCTGTTGTAAAATCGGCTTCGGTTGGTTTTAGTATTGGAAGCAAAGGATATGTTTGTACAGGAAATGGACAAGATGATTTATGGGAATATAGTCCACAATTAAATACTTGGTCACAAAAAGCAAATCTTGAAGGCGGAGGTAGATCGCTTGCCGCTGCATTTGTTATTGGTGAATTTGGTTATGTGGGCTTGGGAAAAAGTAGTACAGGACAATTATTGAATGACTTGTGGGCTTATGATCAAGCAAACAATACTTGGACAAGAAAAGCTGATTTTCCAGGAGGTGCAAGATATGCCGCAATTGGGTTAACCATAACTAATAAAGGTTATTTTGGTTTTGGAATTGCAAGCGGCACTTACAAAAAAGATTTTTGGCAATACAATCCTCAATTAAACGCATGGATACAAAAATCGAGTTGCATTGGATCGCCTCGCCAAGCACCTTCTTCATTCGCCATTCAGGGGAAAGGTTATGTAGGGCTCGGGTATCAAAATTCAAACAAACGCGATTTTTTTGAGTACAATCAACAAACAGATACTTGGCGACATATAAACAATTTCGCTGGTTCAGCCCGTAGGGGTTCAATTGGGCTTACAATTGGAAATAAAGCATATGTAGTTTCGGGTTTCGACAACAATGGAGGCACCAATGATCTTTGGGAGTACACCACTTCTACACAATTGATACAAATTGATTCTGTTCAAAGAATCAATTGCCAAGGGACTAGCTTGCCAATCTCCTACAAAATCGGGTGTAATAATTTTGCCAACGACAATGTATTTACTGCTCAACTTAGTGATACTTCTGGCAGTTTCGAAAATCCACAAACAATAGGCACTTTGAGTTCGGTTGGAAGCGGAATCATTAACGCAACAATTTCACCAAATACATTGTTCAGCAAAAGATATTTAATTCGTTTGGTATCATCCAATCCGGAAACAATTAGTGCGACTTATTCTATTTCTGTATTACCACAAAATACCGTTCAACTAACTTCTGCTATTGGGTCTAATTATCAAAATATTTGTATTGGGTCACCAATCGATTCAATCACATATTCAGTGTATGGTATTTCAAACATACAAACAGATTCATTACCGAATGGAGTAACACCCAATTTCGAAAACAACACCGTAACTATTTCGGGTACAACATCTTTAGTGAGAAACAACAACTATACTTTAAAGTTATTTGGAGGTTGTGTAGCTTCAGTTTTAACCGGGTCTATCAACGTGAAGCCCTTGACTTCAATAGTTTCACAACCTAGCAATAGCAGACAACAAATTTGTCAATTTTCTGATCCAAATACATTAAGTGTTGTTGCAAATGGCTACAATCTTTCCTATCAGTGGTATGCATCTAATGATTCTTCAAATCAAACAGGTACTATTATTTCAGGCGCTACATCAAGCGTTTTGATACCACCTACTAATTTGGCAAATACACAATATTATTATTGTATTGTAAATGGAACTTGCGGGCTCCCAATTTCTTCAAAGGTTTCGGGAAGGCATAAAATAACAGAATCAGGAAGATGGTTGGGATTGAATCAAGATTGGAATGATAGTCAAAATTGGTGTGGTGGCGTTCCGCAAAATACCGGAAATGTAATTATTCCTTCGGGAGCTTCGAATTACCCTATTGTCTCAAATTTAGAAGCCAGTTGCTACAACATTGTTGTTAATACAGGCGCTACACTTTTGTTAAATAATCAAACTTTAAATATTGCAGGTTCCATAACCAATACCGGAACAATAAATGCAATTAATGGGTCTATTAATCTAAATGGTACATCAGCTCAAACCATTACACCAAGTAATTTTTTTAAAAATAAAATAAAAGATTTAAAAATAAGCAACAGCAATGGGGTGTCTATAATTGGGGTAAATGACACGTTGGAAATATCAGGGAGTTTGTCTTTTGGAAACAGCAATTGCACGTTGCAAACCAATAATAACATCACTATAATTTCTGATTCTTTAAAAACAGGGAATATTTCGGATATGACATCCGACGGCGTAAATACAGGCGTTTATTCTGGAAATAAAATATTAGGCAATGTAACGGTTGAAAGATATGTGCCCAATCATTTTAAAGCATGGCAATTTTTATCAACACCAACCAACGCTCAAACTATTAAAGATGCTTGGCAAGAAGGAAATGCCAGATTGGTAAATTGCAAGCCAGGGTATGGTACAACACTAGTAAGCAATTTGTCAAATGCAATATCTACAAGTTTGGGATTTGATTTTTATTCGCCCAATGGCTCAACCATCAAAACATATAATGCTTCAACGAATAGTTGGGAAGGCGTTGCATCAACATTTGACAATATCAACAACCCCAAAGGATATGCACTTTTTGTGCGTGGAGATCGTTCAGTTACTGCATATAATCAACCTGCAACGGCAACCACACTAAGAACTTCAGGCGTTATTTTTCAACCCATAAATCCACCATCGACTATTTCTGTAGCTGCTAATAAGTTTGAATCTGTTGGCAATCCATATGCATCAGCAATAGACCTTAGTAAGCTAACCCGAACAGGAGGTGTGCAAGATGTGTATTACGTTTGGGACCCTAAATTAACACCCACGTATTATGGTGGAGGATATAGAGCATTAGTGAGGGTAGGAGAAGGATACCTAGCTGTACCTGCGGATGATAATCCTTCAAGTTATTACAATGCCTCAAATCAAAATATAAACATCCAATCAGGGCAGGCGTTTTTTGTACGCGCTGATAGTGTTTTGGGTGATGGAACTTTGTCTTTTAATGAAAAATGTAAAGTTAAAGATGATGCAATTGTCACCAGAACAACAGCGGAATCGATAAAAAAGATTTTTGTTAATTTGAATCGTGAAACAACCAATGGGGACATTTTATTAGACGGTGTTGTTTCTTTATTTGATGAAACATACCAAAATGAATTGAATTTTTCTGATGCTTCAAAATTATTTATTGGCAGTTCTGAAGGGGTAGCAATCGTACAAAATAATAAAATATTCGCTGCCGAAAAAAGAGCATTGCCCATAATCACAGATACCATTTTTTACAAGCTAAATCAATTAAAAAACCTTCCATATAATCTTTCAATAAAATTCGAAAATTTCGAAGACAGTATCTTGAAACCTTTTCTGGTAGATAGATACACTGGCGTTCAACAAATGCTCTTGTTTCATACATCTAATTTGATTCAGTTTAACATAACCAATGAAGCGCTATCTTATAACCCGCATCGCTTTTATTTGATGTTTAAGCCGTTGCAAACAGTACCGGTAAAATTCACTTCAATAACAGTTGAAAAAGCGCTGAAAAATATCAATAAAATAAACTGGAAAGTTGAAAATGAAATCAATATTATTAGGTACGAGATAGAAAAAAGTGTAGATGGTCGGTCGTTTATGTTAATAGGAAGTCTTTCTTCAGCTTATAATAATGGTCAATCAGGGAATTACCAATTTGTAGATTCATTGGGTAATGATGCAGTTGTTTTTTATCGTGTAAAATCAATTGATTTTGACGGTTCAATATCATATAGTAATATCGTAAGGGTTTCAGAAACTAACGTTAATCATAACCTTTATGTATCGCCAAATCCAGTTGAAAACAAAATCATAAACCTTTATTTAAAAAATCAGCCAAAAGGTAAATACGTTGTAAATATCGTGGATGCTAAAGGACAGCAAATCAAATCGACATCATACATATTATCGGAAACAGAAAATATCTTTAAAATATCAGCTAAAGAAATACAATATACTGGTATTTACTTTTTAAAAATTGATGGTCCAAATAATCTACAATCTGTAATTTCTTTAGTAATTCAATAAGTTCACTTCTGATAAACCCGTATCAATCGTGTAATATTAATATCTTTACCATTAAAAAATTCATGGCTAAAATAGGTATAAATCTTTCAACAGGAAGTTTACAGAAAGATGAAATAATTGTAGGGATAGATTTGGGAACAACAAATAGTTTGATTGCTATTGTGCATCCTGAAACAAAAAAGCCAATCGTTTTAAAAGAGTTTAATGGTAGTTCAATAGTTCCGTCTGTTATTTACTTTGAAAAAAATGGGCAAATAACTGTAGGGGAATTAGCTAAAATGCATTTGGAGTTGGATCCAGCTCGAACCGTTTTTTCCATTAAAAGATTGATGGGTAAAAGTTATCAGGAAGTAGTAGCCTTACAAAATTTACTCAGCTATAAGTTAGTAGCAGGTGTAAATGAATCTGCATTGGTAAAAGTTCAATTGGGAGATTTGTTTTATACGCCTACCGAGCTTTCGTCGATTATCTTAAAATCGTTAAAAGAAAGGGCAGAACATATTTTAAAAACCCCCGTAAACAAAGCGGTAATTACCGTTCCTGCATACTTTAATGACGAGCAAAGACAGGCTACAAGAGATGCAGGGAAGCTAGCAGGGCTCGACGTTTTGAGAATCATCAATGAGCCAACGGCTGCAAGTTTGGCATACGGAATTGGTTTGCAGAATTCATCAATAGATAAAAACGAAAAAGTTGCTGTGTATGATTTAGGCGGAGGTACATTTGATATTTCAATTTTGTCAATTACTGATGGCATATTTGAAGTATTATCTACTAACGGAGACACCCATTTGGGCGGGGATGATATAGATACATTAATTGTACAACATTGGATTAGCGAATTGGGCATTGATCAAAATTTATTAGATTCTGATAAGTCTTTGATGCAAGCGTTTAGATTAAAAGCCGAAGCAGCTAAGATACAATTGTCTACTTTTGAATGGTTTAGTGGTGTGGTTGACAATTGGACGTTAAAATTGTCAATAAAGGATTTTGAGCAATTGGTAACGCCAATGGTTGAACGCACAATAAATTGTTGTAAACAGGCATTGATAGACGCAGGATTAAAGAAATCAGAGATTGACAATGTTGTAATGGTAGGCGGAAGTACAAGGGTTCCATTTGTAAAAAAAAGGGTAGGTGATTTTTTCGGAAAAGTAGTAAATGATTCAGTAAATCCGGATGAAGTAGTGGCGCTTGGTGCTGCATTACAAGCGGATGTATTAGCCGGAAATAATAAAGATGTTTTATTGTTAGATATTACACCATTGAGTTTGGGGTTAGAAACAGCAGGAGGGTTAATGGATATACTTATTCCAAGAAACGCAAAAATTCCTTCAAAGGCATCTAGGCAATATACCACTCAAATAGATGGACAAGG
>VFKL01000109.1 GCA_009885535.1 Chitinophagaceae bacterium
TTAGGGCAAATCAATTGCCTAGTTTCGAAACCAACTGTATCGAAGATTGGGAAATGAAACTTGACCAAATTGTAGCGGAAACCATTAATCAGGATATGACATTAATAAGCGGAATTCCGCCTTGGATGCAAATGTATTTTGATCGGTTGGTAGAAAAATCTGGTAAAAAAGTGGGCGAGCTGTTTCCCAATTTTAGTGTGATGGTTCAAGGTGGCGTAAATTATGAGCCCTATAAATCGAAACTAATTGAAACGATTGGTAGACATATTGATACCATAGAATTGTTTCCTGCAAGTGAAGGATTCTTTGCTTTTCAAGATGCTTTAAATATTCAAGGAATGCTCTTGAATACCAACAGCGGTATATTTTTTGAATTTATTCCGGTAAGCGAAATAGGCAACGAAAAGCCAACAAGATTAATGCTTAAAGACGTTGAGCTCGGCGTGAATTATGCGTTGATCATTAGCAGTAATGCTGGTTTATGGGCGTATAGCATTGGCGATACCGTAAAATTTGTTTCACTTGAACCATATAGAATTATTGTAAGTGGACGAATAAAACATTTTATTTCTGCATTTGGAGAGCATGTTATTGGTGAAGAAGTAGAATCTGCGATGCTTTCGGCTTGCGCTGCTATGGACGTAAAATTGATTGAGTTTACAGTTGCCCCTTTTGTGAGTAGTGATGATGCGAAAAGTTATCATGAGTGGTTTATTGAATTTGAACATGAGCCTGCAGATTTAAATGCATTCGCTTTGCTCATCGACGACCATTTGCGCAAGAAAAACGTGTATTACGATGATTTGATAACTGGAAATATTTTAGATCGGTTGAAGATTTCTGTCGTTAAAAAAAATGGCTTTGTTGATTTCATGAAAAGTATAGGCAAGTTGGGCGGACAAAACAAAGTGCCTAGATTATCCAATGATAGAATAATTGCGGAAGGGCTTCAGGAGTTTCTAGTTAAATAAATACATTTTATTCACAGTAGTTTTTTCAAACAAGTATATTTATACAAGCCATCTCCAATAAATCATTTAAATTGCGTTACTTATTTTACTAAAATCGTATATTATTCATGTCTATTGAAATGCCTAAAAAAAGGATTGCCATTTTTGGATCTACGGGTTCAATCGGTACGCAATCTTTAGAAGTGATTAAAGCAAATTCGGATGCTTTTGAAGTAGAGATTTTGACTGCGCATAACAATGCAGAATTACTCATAGCTCAGGCATTAGAATTCAATCCCAATGCAGTTAATATTGTAAATGAGGATAAGTACGAAATGGTAAAAACGGCACTTGCCGGCACAGATATAAAAGTGTTTAGCGGCGAGTTAGCGCTTGAAGAACTCGCAGACTTTGACTCTTACGACGTAATGATTGCCGCTATTGTAGGATTTGCTGGACTAAAACCTACCTTAAAAGCAGTTGAAAATGGAAAAGTTATTGCATTGGCAAACAAAGAAACACTTGTTGTTGCTGGTGATATCGTGATGCAAAAAGCACTCGAAAACAAAGCGCCAATCATTCCTGTAGATAGCGAACATTCAGCTATTTTTCAATGTCTAGTAGGGGAGTCGCGCAATCCAATTGAAAAGATAATCCTAACCGCAAGTGGCGGTCCTTTTTTAGGAAAGAAACCCAACTTTTTGGTTAATGTAAAACGTGATCATGCCTTACAGCATCCCAATTGGAGCATGGGCGCAAAAATCACCGTAGATTCTGCAACCCTCATGAATAAAGGGTTAGAAATGATTGAAGCAAAATGGTTGTTTAATTTAAAACCCGAACAAATTGATGTGGTGATCCATCCTCAAAGTGTAATACATAGTATGGTTCAATTTGAAGATGGCAGTATAAAAGCACAAATGGGAATTCCCGATATGAAGCTTCCTATTCAATATGCTTTAGGTTTTCCTCAACGAATCAAAAATGATTTTCCAAGATTGAATTTTAAAAAATATCCAACATTTAATTTCGAAGAACCAGATTATAAAACATTCCGCAACCTTGGACTAGCTATTGATGCCTTACAAAATGGCGGAAACAAAGCTTGTGTACTAAACGCTGCAAATGAAATCGCGGTTTGGGCTTTTCTCAAAAATAGAATCGGCTTTTTAGACATTACAGCTGTAGTTGAAAAAACAATGGATGCCATTTCTTATATCAAACATCCTACATTACAAGAATATTTTGAAAGCGATGCCGAGGCGCGTAATTTTGCCGCAACGTTATTAAAACTATAATTTCGTACAACCTAAATTTAAAAAATGCATTTATTAGTTATCGATTGGTCAAGCGTTGGTTTAAAAGCCGCACAACTTTTACTTTCTCTTTCTATTTTGGTTGTTCTGCATGAGTTTGGACATTATATCACCGCAAAATGGTTCAAATGTCGTGTGGACAAGTTTTATCTTTTCTTCGATCCTTATTTCTCAATTTTTAAAAAGAAAATTGGGGAAACTGAATATGGTATTGGTTGGCTTCCTTTGGGCGGTTACGTAAAAATTGCCGGAATGGTGGATGAAAGCATGGATAAAGAGCAGATGAAGCAAGCGCCTCAGCCTTGGGAATTTAGAAGCAAACCGGCCTGGCAGCGCTTAATCATCATGATTGGTGGAGTTACCGTAAATGTGTTGTTGGCTTTTGTGATTTATGCCATGATCTTAATGGTTTGGGGCGAAAAAAATATCAAGTCGGACTCTTTAAAATATGGCATTGCATTTAATGATCCTTTATTTACTGATTTAGGGTTTAAAAATGGAGATAAGATTATTGCCGTCGACGGTAAGCCCGTTCCTGGATACACTGACGTGTTAAAAAAATTGCTTGTAGTAGACAAATCCGTTACAGTTATAAGAGAAGGGAAAAATATGGAATTAGATATGCCAGTTGATTTAATTGGTAAGCTTGTTGAAAAAAGAAAAAAAACGGAAAGGCCAATTATTAGTCCTCGAGTACCCATTGTTGTTTTGGATGTAAATGAAGCCGCTAATGTGTACAAAGCAGGCTTAAGAAAAGGAGATCGTATTGTAGCCATCAATAATCAGCCTACTTTCTTTAGAGATGAAATGGAGAAAATCATGGGGACGCAAAAGAAGGGTAGCACTATAAATATTACAATTCTACGCAATGACAGCAATTACGCTTTCAATACCGTTTTGCCTGAAGATAATTTGATTGGCTTTTCATCGCCTAATTTACCCGAGCAATATGATAGTTTAGGCATTTATAAATACACGGTTAAGAAATATGGTTTTTTTGCAGCAATTCCAGCTGGTGTAAAAAGAGCAGGAGCCGAATTGGGCTTTTACATCGACCAATTTAAAAAAATACTTTCGCCCCAAACAGGCGCATATAAAGGCGTTGGCGGATTTAAATCAATGGGCTCTGTTTTCTCTGGCAATGGCTGGGATTGGGAACATTTCTGGACTATAACGGCTTTCTTTTCGATCGTATTAGCATTTATGAATTTATTACCTATTCCTGCTTTAGATGGCGGCCACGTTGTATTTACCATTGCAGAAATGATTACAGGTAGAAAACCAAGCGAGAAGTTTTTAGAATATGCTCAAATTGTAGGAATGGTGTTGCTATTGGGTTTAATGCTTTATGCGAATGGAAACGATTGGTTTGGATGGGGGAAGTAAGGGGAAAGGTTTAAGAGGTTTGAGAGGTTTTTGAGGTATGAGAGGTTCAAAAGGTTCAATACGTTCAATGAGTTCAAAAGGTTGAGAGAACGGAGGGGTTGAAGATTTACAACCCTCACAAAAGGTTGGTGATTTCGGTCTGCCGATGTTGGTGTTATCACCAATCATCAAAGGAGATGAGGTTTGAGAGGTTTGAGATGTTTTTGAGGTTTGTGAGGTTCAAAACGTTCAATACGTTCAATACGTTCAAAAGGTTGGTGATTTCGGTCTGCCGATGTTGGCTTTTTCACCTATTACCAAAAAGTTCAATACACGCCAATTGAAAATGCGTCCACCATTAAACCATTAAACCTTTAAACCAGCGAAGCGAGTTAAACGTTTTCCTGTCCACCATTAAACCTTTAAACCAGTGAGCGAATTAAACCCTTATACCACCAGCGAAGCGATTTAAACCATTTTATCAAGCATTTCGTATCTCCTCCCAAAGATGATGAACCAATCCATCAACTAATCCAATTTTTGGAACATATATTTGCTCAGAATTCGCCCATCTCATAGCATTAATATAAATGAGTAATGCAGGTACAATAACATCTGCGCGATCTGCGCGTAAGTTATAGTTGGCTATTCTTTCTACTACACTAAAAGAACTGAGTTCTTTGTAATAATCCCTTAATAATTCTATGTGTAAAGGCTTTCCGTCTTTCTTTTTACTTAATGAAAATACCTTGTTAATATTACCGCCACTTCCGATTGAAACAATGTCTCTATGCGATTTTGTGGATTGTTTGATATACTCTTTCATTTCGTCCCATACATTTTCTGTGACGCCGTTTTTTAATAATCGTATCGTGCCAATATTGAAAGATTTTTTTGCAGTTAATTTTCCGTTTCCAAAAATAGACACCTCAGTACTTCCGCCACCTACATCAACATACATGTAGCTGTGTTCTTTATCCATATTTTCTGCAATATGGTTTTCATATACAAGATTGGCTTCCATTTCGCCAGTAATGACTTCTACATCCAATCCGGTTTCTTTTTTAATAATGGCAATTATTTTATCCGAATTCTTTGCGTCACGCATGGCACTCGTTGCACAAGCTTTTATCGCATCTACTTCGTATGCATTTATTAAATGTCTAAATGCTTTTAGCGTTTGAATGAGCATGGTTGTTTTTTCATTTGAAATCAATCCGCTTTCAAATACGTCGAACCCCAATCTTAATGGTACGCGAATTAAATTTAATTTATTAAACTTCGGCGTTTCGGGGGTTATATCTATTACTTCTGTGATTAACAATCGGGCAGCATTACTTCCAATATCTATTGCAGCTAATTTCAAACGTTTGATTTTTTAGTGGTACAAATTTCTATTTAATTCAATTAAAATATTAAGAAAGTTATCACCATCAAGGGGTATAAAAATCAGGTACAATTTGACTTCCTCTTTTTTTATTGAGATAATTATATATCTCTACTTGTGAGCGAACTTTCTTTGTATTTCTGGGATTAACATATACATTGTTCTGCTCGTTATTTAAAATACGTGCTTTAATGTTGTCTTTCAACTGAATGCTTAAAATTTCTTTGAGTTCTTCAATAATTTTTTTGTCTAAAATTGGACAAGCGGCTTCCACCCGATGGTCTAAATTTCTTAACATCCAATCGGCTGAGGAGATATATACTTTCTCATCTCCGTTGTTGTGAAAAATCAGCACACGAGCATGTTCTAAATATTCATCTACGATACTTATCGCTTGAATATTATGTTTATACTTTGCATCTTCTGTAAACATGCAACATATACCACGAATAATCAATTTAATTTCAACACCCGCTTTTGCTGCAGCATAAAGTCTTTCTATTAATATCTCATCACTAAGCGAGTTTACTTTAATGGTAATAGCGGCTTTCTTTTTTAAAGTCGCATGCTTTATTTCACGATTTATAAGCTCGATGATATGTTCGCGCATTTTAAAAGGGCTCGGTAATATGGTTTTGCATGCGTTTAAATAATTGATTTTGGTTGAAGGATTTTCAAGATAATTAAACATGCGATTTACATCAGCCATAATGCTTTTATTGGCTGTAAGCAAACAATGATCACCATAAACTGTTGCCGTTTTTTCATTTAAGTTGCCCGTGCTTACAAAGCCATACATCAAATTTCTGTTGTTGACTTTTTTGGTAATCATGCAAAGTTTGGCATGTACTTTCATATTGGGAACACCAATCAACACGGTAACACCAACATCTTCCAATTCTTTCTTCCAAATCAAATTGGCTTCTTCATCAAACCTAGCCCTTAACTCGATAATTACAGTTACTTGTTTGCCATTTCTAACCGCGTTAATAATAGCATTAATGATTTTAGATCGAGATGCCAATCTGTAACAAGTTATTTTTATACTCATCACATCCGGGTCAATTGCTGCTTCGCGCAACATGTCGATAACGCTATTGTAAGAATGATAAGGGAAATGTAGCATGATGTCTTTTTCCAAAATCACCTTTGCAATACTGTTGGTGTTTCTCAAATGAGGATGTGTAAAAGGTTGCTTTCGTAAACTTTTTTGTTGAAAAACAGCATCTGGAAAATCCATGAAGTCTTTAAAATTATGAATTTTCCCTCCTGGAATTAGACTGTCTTTATGTGTAAATCCAAGTCGTTTTACCAAGTATGTCAATAAGTCCGTAGGTATTTCTTTATCAAAAACCAATCGGGTTGGTTTGCCTTTTTTTCTATTCTTTATTCCTTTTTCAATTTTTTGTATTAAAGATGTGGCGATGTCATTATCTATGTCAATTTCTGCATCTCTTGTAACCTTTATAGCATGCGCCGAAAATGTATCGTATCCAAAAAATGAAAAAATATTGGGCAAGCAATAACGAATAACATCGTCTAACAAAATAATCTGAAACTCATTTGTTTTTGAAGGCAGTATAATAAATCGAGATAAACTTCTGGATGGGACAGAAATCAAGGCATATTTTTTAGCAATACTTCGGTCTTTTTTTCCTAATGTACATGCTAAATAAATTGACTTGTCATTTAACATTGGAAAGTTTGCAATGCTTTCAATCATTAATGGTACGATATGACCACGTACCTGCTCATTAAAATATTGAAGTATAAATTTTTGTTGAGGAAGGTTTAGTTTTTTCTCGTCTACTAAAAATATTTTTTGCTTTTTTAGTTCGCGTAATATTTCATTCCATGTTTGTTCAAAAACATATTGCAGGTCGAGCACTTTTTCCTGAATCTCTTCTAGAATTCGCTCTGGGGCTGTTTCTAAATGCATGGTTGCTTTGCCGCCAATTTTTGTCATTCGTTTTAATGTAGCAACCCTAACCCTGAAAAATTCATCTAAATTGTTCGAAAATATAGCAAGGAATTTTATCCTTTCTTTTAAAGGAACTGTTTTGTCGGAAGCTTCTTGTAATACACGACCATTAAAAGCAAGCCAGCTGATATCTCTGGCAATATGTTTTTTTTTCTGCAAAGGATTTGACTTTTTTGTGAGGCGAATTTAATTTATAAAATATAAATATTTGCGACTTTAATATTAAGTTTTGGTAAATGGAATGGAATTCAAAAGTGGAAATTCTTTTTATAGCCCACGGTTTCAACCGTGGGAGACAAGGAGTTTTTTTAATTTGTTTCCTTCTTATTCAACATAGGCAACAATAAAAGCGATACAAATCCTACCAACACAATTAATCCAGTTGACGCACTCCACATCAGCCATCCAAATGCTTTTCCTTGTGCACTGCTCAATCCATAAATCATTAAAGTTTGCATGACAAAAATAGGAAACGAGCCAATACCACCAGGGGTGACAATCATGGATAGGGTAGCTAAACTTAATACAGAACAAGCTGCGCCAATGCTCAATCCTGACGTACTTTCTAACCCCCAAAAACCAAGATATATTTGACCAAGATACATGCACCAAATAAAAATGGTATGCTTCATAAACGCTCTTTTTTTCTTCATTTTTTTGATGGTAACAAATCCTTCAATAATCCCTTTTATAATTAAATTTATTTTATTGATTAATTTATTTTGAGGATTTTTTCTTACTATCCATCGTATCAAAAACCAAAAAAGTACAATCGCAGCAATATATATGCCTATTTTTAAAAAAGCAATAGATGTATTGCCCTGTGTTAATCGATTCAGTTTTTCACTAGCAAAGCTTCCAATTATTTTTATTTGAATCAATATGGTAATGGCAATAAATAATGCATAACAAACCAAATCAAAACTTCTCTCTAGAATAATGGTACCAACTAATTTATCGAGCTTTAATTTTTCGTAGCGTGCTAAGAATGTACATTTTAATAATTCTCCCAATCTAGGAATCGCAGCATTTGCAAGGTATCCAACCATGGTTACCATAAATACATTGCTGAGTTTTGGATGAAAATCTAACGGCTCCATAAGTAGCTTCCAACGCATCGAACGGCTTACATGACTCATAATGCTCATTATTGAAATGGGAATCAATATCCAAAAATTTGCATGCTTTATAGCATTATAAAACTCATTTTTCTCTTCAAGATTCATTGATTTCAATTGCCACCAAACCAAGAAAATTCCGCCACCTAAAAAAATAACGTATTGCAATAATTGAGAAATCTTTTTTTTCATTTATGGGAAGTTAAATAGATAAATTTAAATTTTCGTTATTCAGAATTATTTGCATTATTGATGATCATATTGTCTATTAATCGAACCTCGCCTATTGTAGCTGCAACCATTGCTACTATGGTTTGATTTCTTTGTGTTGTATCTATCGGATTTAATAATTCATCCGTTATTTCTATATAATCTACTTTAAAACCTTTTGTGGCTAGTTTTAGGAAACATGCTTCTTTTAAAGCCGTCAAACTTATTTCAAAAATATTTGCTTTTAAAAATTTCAAAACTTCGTAAATAGATAAAGCGTTTGCTTTTTCTGTTTCATTCAATCTTTGATTTCGGCTGCTCATGGCCAATCCATTTGCCTCCCGTAATGTGGGCATTATTTCAATTTTTACAGGGATTTTCAAATCCAAAACCATTTTTTTGATGACCATACATTGCTGATAGTCTTTTTGTCCAAGATATAAAATATCGCAGTTTACAATTTCCAACAATCGATTTACCACCATGCATACACCTTGAAAATGACCGGTTCGATGCTTACCTTCCAAAATTGTTTCCAAATAGCCCAATTCGAAATTACTTTTTTGAAAGTTTTCAGGGTATATATCGGTCACAGAAGGCATGAGCAAAATATCGCATCCGTTAAGCTCAAGTTGTTCAATGTCGGTCTCAATGGATACAGGGTATTTCTCAAAATCACTCGGATTATTAAATTGAGTAGGGTTAATGAAAATACTACAAATGGTAATATCGTTTTCAGATTTGCTTTTTTCTATTAACGAAATATGACCTTGGTGTAGTGCGCCCATTGTTGGAACGAAACCAATTTTTATAAGTGATTTTCGTTTTTTTTGGATAAAATCTACAAGGTCATCTGGTCTTTTAAAAAGGATCATATTTAATTTTGAATGCCTATACGTTTATGTAAAGGCTAATATTTACATAATTAATCACTATTTTTGCAATCCATATCTATTTATTTGGATTTAACAACACTAAAATGTCTACAAAGAAAAGAATTTTATTCATTGCAAATGAAATTTCTCCTTACTTGGAATTAACAGAGTTTGCAGAAATCGTAAATAAATTAGCCGTATTGTCTAACGATAACAACTTCGAAGTTAGATGCATTATGCCAAAATTTGGTGTTATCAATGAAAGAAGACATCGTTTACACGAAGTAGTAAGATTATCAGGAATTAATGTAACCATTGATAATGATGATTATCCATTGGTTATAAAAGTTGCTTCCTTACCAAATGCAAGGTTGCAAGTTTATTTTTTAGATAATGAAGATTTTTTCAAAAGGAAATCTATTTTCGCAGATGATAAAGACAAATGGTTTGATGATAACGGATTAAGAACCGTATTGTTTTGTAAAGGCGCATTAGAAACCGTGAAAAAATTTGGATGGCCTCCGGATATTATTCATTGTAGCGGTTGGATGACTGGTTTAATACCCATGTTTATTAAAGTGGCCTACAAAAAAGAACCCGTTTTTAGCAACAGTAAAGTGGTTTTTACCATTGGAAATAATACTTTCAAAGAAAAAATAGGAAGCGATTTTCCGAAATTGGCTACCATTAATGATTATGTTACTAAAAAAGAGCTTGAAATTTTTAAAGACAACAACAACACGTCTATGTTCAAACTGGGCGCTCATTTTGCAGATGCAATTACATTCGGCGCTGAAAAAATAGATAAAAAACTCACGGAAGAATTTTCAAAAGTAAAAGGAAAAAAGATTTTGAAATTCGATGAGGAAAGTGATTTAACAGACTATTTACAGTTGTATACCGATCTTGCGAACTAATACCAAATTGAATTAATAATTAGTTCAAAATTATCTAGTATAATACCGATGTGGTAGCTATTTGGGACAATTTTATTGGACCATCACAGAAATCAAATCGGTATAAAAACAAATTGCTCAAAAACATGCAGGTTAAAAATTCGAAAATAATTACATTATTCATTTCTTTTGCAATACTTTTTTTCTGGGGATGTACAAAATTAGACACCACCAATCTAGGCGGTGATTTAATTCCTGAAGTAGATAATATAAATACATTTGCCGACACGCTGGATATCATTACAGGTTCTGCAGCTTTTGAAGATTCTACAAAACTTAGTTTAACAGAAGAATACGCTTTGGGTAAAATATCCAATGATCCATTAATGGGCGGTACAGAAGCCAATCTGTATTTGCAGCTAAAACCTTCATACTATCCATACTACATCAGAAAAGTTGCAAACGATACATTGGTGAAAGCCGATTCTGTTGTTCTCTGTTTAAGTTATAAAGCTTTTTATGGTGATAGCAGTCAACCTATTCAATTACAAGTATATCAAGTAGCAAACGATGCCCGTGATCGCTGGGATTCAGTTCTGAGTTACAACACCATTAATTATGCACCAGCTGTCGATAATGATTTAGCCATTAGCGCTGTTAAAACAGTTGACATTAGAGCGATGAGCAATTTTGTGAAAATAGGCAAATTGGATTCTGTAAATAATCAAATACGAATTAAATTATCTGATCGTTTCAGAGATTCAATTTTCTCAAGAGATACTACTAGAAATAAAGGATTTAATTCTGATTCTTTATTCCGATTATTTTGCAATGGATTTGCCATTAAAGCACTTAGTGGAAACGCATTGATGTATGTAAATTTATTGGAAACGCAAACCCGATTGGAATTGCATTATCAAAAACGAAACGCTGGTGTTGTGGATACGGTTTACAATAGCTTTTATTTCAATTCTGGTTTACAAGGCGAAACTATTAGACGATCTGCTGTTGCCAATAAAATTGTTCGTACTAGAAATGCATTGCCGAATGCCGATCAGGAAATATATTTACAAACTACGCCTGGTACTTATGCTACTTTAGAAATTCCTTCACTTGCCAATTACGGCAATAAAATTATTCATAGAGCAGAGATTCAAGTCAGTCAAATCCCTGACCCAATAAATGATAAAATATTTACAGAAGCAAATTACTTATATCTTGACCTTTTAGATTCTACAACTACGCCAAAATGGAAGCCCATTTATTATGATTTAAACCCCAATACTTTCTATGATCCAGATTTCAAAACTGCTGGGTATCCTTTTTTTCCTTTAAATGGGGATGTTGATTTTAGCTATTATGGTGGTTATATAAGAGAAAGAGAAATGCCATTTGGAACACAATCGTATTATAATATAAACATCACCAGATATGTACAACAGCTGGTAACGAAACAAAGTTATAATTACAAAATGAGATTGTTCCCTGCACATAGTTTTTCTTATCCTCAATATAGTACGATATCTATTCCATATAGAAATGCAATAGCTTATGGTAGAACCCGCATTGGTGGTGGTGGAAATTCAAACCCCGCATACAGAATGCGTGTAAGGGTTATTTATTCAAAAATTAAACCTTAGATTTTCTTTTTTCTTAATGTTGCAAATGATTTGAAATTGATTTTATCCTATTATATTTGCAATCTAAAAAAATATATTTTATGCCATATTTATTTACATCGGAGTCGGTGAGCGAAGGTCACCCAGATAAAGTTGCAGACCAAATTAGTGATGCACTTATCGATAATTTTTTAGCTTTTGATCCATCAAGTAAAGTTGCTTGCGAAACATTAGTAACAACTGGTCAGGTTATTCTTGCCGGAGAAGTAAAATCTAAAGCTTATTTAGATGTTCAGGAAATTGCTCGTGGTGTAATTCGTAAAATCGGATACACAAAAAGTGAATACATGTTTGAAGCAAATTCTTGCGGTATTTTATCAGCTATTCATGAACAATCTAGCGATATCAATCAAGGCGTTGATAAAAAGAAAAAAGAGGAACAAGGCGCTGGTGATCAAGGTATGATGTTTGGTTATGCAACCAACGAAACAGATGATTACATGCCTTTAGCATTAAATATTGCACACAAATTATTGGAAGAACTTGCTGCTCTAAGAAGAGAAAATAAGGATATAAAATACCTTCGCCCTGATGCAAAAAGTCAGGTAACATTAGAATACGACGACAACAACAAACCCGTTCGCATCGACGCGATTGTTGTATCTACTCAACATGATGATTTTGGAAAAGATGACAAAATGTTGGCGAAAATCAATAAAGACATCATCAGCATTTTAATTCCAAGAGTAAAAGCGAAGTATCCGAAATACGCACATCTTTTTAATAATAAAATTAAATACCACATCAACCCTACTGGAAAGTTTGTAATTGGTGGTCCACATGGCGATACCGGTTTAACTGGTCGTAAAATAATTGTAGATACTTATGGTGGAAAAGGTGCACATGGTGGTGGCGCATTCAGTGGAAAAGATCCTAGTAAAGTAGATCGTTCTGCAGCTTACGCTACACGTCATATCGCAAAAAATTTAGTAGCTGCTGGCTTGTGTGAAGAAGTGTTGGTACAAGTTTCTTACGCTATTGGTGTTGCTCAACCCACAAGTATCAACGTAGTTACCTATGGCACTTCTAAAGTAGATTTATCAGATGGACAAATTGCTGAAAAAATCATGAAAATGAGTTGCTTCGATATGCGTCCTTATTTTATCGAACAAAGATTGAAATTAAGAAACCCAATGTACAGCGAAACTGCTGCTTATGGACACATGGGTCGTAAAAATGAAGTAGTTGAAAAAACATTTACTTCTCCTGAAGGTAAAAAAATAACTAAAAAAGTAGAATTATTTACTTGGGAAAAATTGGATGCCATTAAAGAAGTAAAAAAGGTTTTTGGTTTGAAATAGTTTTTTTATTTCTCCTTTATAAAATTAAAACCATAAGTTCCGACTTATGGTTTTTTGTTTAATTATCCCTTAAATTAGATTCGTGAAAAATTTTAGACAACAACATCATCGCCCCAAAAAAAATACGTTGATTATTGGAAGAGAAGCCGTAATTAATGCATTAAAAGAAAGGAAACAATTGGAACGTATTTATCTACAATCAAATGTACATGGCGATACAATTGACGAAATTAAAACACTGGCAGCGCAAGAATTGGTTCCAATAAATAAAGTTCCTGTTGAAAAATTAAATGGCTTCAACATCAGCAACCACGAAGGTTGTATTGCACAGATTTCTAAAATTCAATATCAGGATTTACAACAGATTATTTCATTTGTGGTGGAAAATGGAGAAACACCCTTGTTTATTATTTTGGATGGAGTAACCGATATTCGGAATA
Organism: Chitinophagaceae bacterium; assembly: GCA_009885535.1. Lineage (GTDB taxonomy): Bacteria > Bacteroidota > Bacteroidia > Chitinophagales > Chitinophagaceae > Ferruginibacter. The sequence goes on from VFKL01000109.1 coordinate 13,519, forward strand.
TTGGTGCAATTGCCAGAAGTGCTTTCAGCTTTGGTGTTCATGCCATTATCATACCAGATAAAGGGGTTGGCGCATTAAATGAAGATGCAATATTGACTTCAGCTGGTGCGTTAGAGAAAATTGCAGTTTGTAGGGTAGGCAGTTTGATGAAAGCAGTTGATGAACTTCATTTGAATGGCATTAAAGTTTTTGCTAGTGAAATGATAGCAGAAAAAGCTTGTCAGAATATTGATTTTTCGGAGCCTTGCGCGATTGTAATGGGCGGCGAAGAACATGGGGTGTATCCAGCATTAATGAAAATTTGCGACGATAAATTTAAGATTGCCATGCCAGGTGATTTTGAGTCTTTAAACGTTTCGGTGGCTACAGGTATTATCCTTTATGAAGTTTCACGTCAACGGGTTCCAATAGCTTAAGATTTTTTTAATCTAATTAAAATGCAAAATAAACCATCCATCAAACTCATAGAATGCCCCCGAGATGCCATGCAAGGTTGGCATGAATTTATTCCAACTGTTGATAAAATAAGATATATAAATAGGCTATTGAATGTAGGGTTTGATACCATAGATTTTGGCAGTTTTGTTTCGCCGAAAGCAATCCCACAGATGGCTGACACAAAAGCTGTTTTAGAAAATCTCGACCTTTCAAAAACATCCTCAAAGTTGTTGGCCATCGTTGCAAATAAAAGAGGAGCAGAAGATACAGTGGCGTATAATCAAATCAATTTTCTCGGCTTTCCCTTTTCAATTTCCGAAACTTTTCAACAACGAAATACAAATACTTCAATTGAGCAGTCATTTAATCAAGTGCTCGAAATTCAAGATTTGTGTGTTCGTAATAATAAAAAGTTAGTCATTTATATTTCGATGGGTTTTGGAAATCCTTATGGTGATGCCTATCACGAAGAAATGGTTTTTGAATGGGCGAACAAACTGGCAAATGTTGGAACTGAAATTATTTCTTTAGCTGATACGGTGGGATTAGCCACTCCAGAGCAAATTGAACGAACAACAAAATTTCTGATTCAATCTATGCCGAATGTGGAAATAGGCGTGCATCTTCACTCATCGCCAACCAATTGGAAACAAAAAGCTGAAGCTGCGTATAATGCAGGTTGTATTCGATTTGATGGCGCCATCAATGGCATTGGTGGTTGCCCAATGGCAGGAGATAACCTCGTAGGAAATATGAATACTAATTTGATGATTGATTTTTTTAATGAAAAGGAAATTTCACTACATCTCGATAATGCTACATTGGCTGATGCTATTCAAATCGCAACTGAAATATTTATCTAATCTTTTGTTTAAAATATAATTGTTTCAATAAATAAAAATGGAATTCAGATTACCGTTTACACCAAAACCTTTTGTTCATAAATTAGCGCATCATCATCATTTATTTTTGGCAGGATCTTGTTTCACCGAACAAATCGGCGCCAAGTTGACCAATTATAAATTCAAGACCATCGATAATCCCAATGGGATTTTGTTTAATCCGATTAGCATTTCAGAAAATATCATATCATACATCGACCAAAAAATGTATAAGGAAAATGATTTGTTTTTGAACAATGAAATTTGGGGAAGTTGGAATCACCATACCCGATTTTCGGATGTGAATCCAGCGCAAGCTTTAGAAAAAATAAATCAATCACAAAAAGCCGCACATGATTTTTTAAAAAAAGCAGATTGGTTAATCATCACATTAGGGTCTTCTTATGTGTATGAGTTGAAAAATAATAAAGTGGTTGCCAATTGCCATAAAGTGCCTACGGATAAATTCAACAAAAAATTATTGTCGGCTTTGGAAGTTGAAAATACACTTCAAATTATGTTGGAAAAGTTGAAATCATTTAACCCAACTATAAAAGCAATCTTTACCATAAGCCCGGTTAGGCATCTTCGTGATGGGTTTGTAGAAAATAATAGAAGCAAAGCCAATCTCATTTCTGCAGTACACGATATAGTGTCTTCTAATGAAGACTGTTTTTATTTTCCTTCTTATGAATTGGTAATAGACGACCTACGGGATTATCGTTTTTATGCCGAAGATATGGTGCATCCCAATTACCAAGCCACGCAATATGTTTGGGAGAAATTCACAACTGCTTGTATTGATGAAAAATCGCTTTTAATCATGAAAGAAATTGGAATTATAAATGCTGCCAAAAATCACCGTCCTTTTAATCCAACTTCAAATCAACACCTTCAATTTTTAAAAACCAATTTGGAAAAAACGGTGCAACTTCAGCAATCAAATCCATATATAGATTTGACTACGGAGCTTGATTTTTTTGAATCCGGGATAAATAATTTTTAATTAATCTTTAATTTTTCAAATAAAAGCAATAACTTTCTTTAAGATTTTACCAAAACTAACTTTTTAACCAACTTTGTTATTCATGGAAATTAGGTTCAAAATCAACTGGACTTAATTTTTCGAATAAACTATTTTAGCATTAATTAAAAGCATTTTTATGAAATCAATTAAATTGATAATTGCACTTTTTTTATTTTCATTTGCTACACAAGCACAGCGTATAAATAAAATTTTCATTAAAGAAAAAGGCGCATTAATTGTTACCAGTTTTTTATTGAGTGAAAATGTAGTTATACAAGTTGCTCAGGATGGTTCTATTTCTAGTTGGGGAGTAGATAAATATTCAGGTAGAGGCACTGATTATATTCAACGCCCATTAGAAGCGTTTACGGGTAGGATTGAATATTATACCGAAAAAGAAAACGAAGCATTTAGAGGAAAAATAAAATACATTGGAAGCACTATACTTACCTATTACGCAAGTTTTGATGAGAAAACAATGGTTGGTAAATTGAAAAGTATCGGTCCAATAAAAATTACTTATAACACAGTTTATGACGATGCAACAGCAGTTGGAAAAATAAAGTCAATTGGACAAATGAATTATGCATACTACAGTTCATTTGACAATAATGCATATAAAGGAAAGATAAAAGCCACTGGTAATGTAGGTTTCACGTATTATTCTTCAACGGATGATAAAGCATTTTCTGGCAAAATAAAAACATTCAACAACGTAGGGTTTTCATATTATTCTTCTTTAGATCAGCCAAGTTTAAGGGGTGCACAAAAAACGGGAAATACAATGCAAGTGGTTAATGGCATCACGTATTATTTGTGGCAATAAGCAAATGATTTATTGTTTTTTGATATTGATGTTGCTCCATAGGAGCGTTACCACACTAGCTCCATAGGAGCGTTATCCCATTAGCTCCAGAGGAGCGGTATCAAAATAGCTCCAGAGGAGCGACATATGAATAGCTCCGTAGGAGCGGCACAATGTTTGGATGTTTATTTAAATTTTCGATTTTAAAATGATCTTGAAATTAATGAATCCTATCGCCCCTAACCTCTGTGCTGTTCATCAATTCTTTTTCGAATTCTAGCCATGCATTCCACCTTTTTCGAACAATTTTTTTGTCGATATAATGTTCGGCAAGATTTATAAACATGGTATAATGACCGGCCTCACTTTCCATGAACTTTCTATAAAATTTACGCATGTAAGCATCTTCCATTCCTTCACTCAATCTTTTAAATCTTTCGCAGCTTCTTGCTTCAATTAACGCCATTATCAGCATTTGATCTAAAAAACGTTCATCCGGACTGCCGCCTTTTACTTGGAAGTCGATTAATTTATTCACATACACATCTTTTCTTTGTCGACCCAATTTTAAATTGCGTTTTTTTAATTCGGCGAGTACCATTCTAAAATGTCCCCATTCTTCGGTGACAATTGGACTTAACTCATCTACTACAAAATCTTTTTCGGCATTTTTTTGAATTAGAGAAATGCAGGTGGTTGCAGCTTTTTGCTCGCAATAAGCATGGTCGGTAAGGATTTCTTCTAATGAGATTTCTGCCAAATTAACCCATCTTGGATCAGTAGGCAATTGCAATCCTAAAATATTTTTTGTATGTTCACTTAATGGCTTTTCCATACTCAAAAATAATTCATGGATTTTTATCTACAAGCATTTTTTTAATTTGGGGATAATATGATAAACGTATGAGCCAAATTTGAATTAATTTAGAATTTTAAATCTTTATGAGAATTCTTTTTTCTATTTTATCTTTTTTATTTACCGCTGCATTATGTTTTGTATTGGATACTAAATCCGTTTTCAAACTGCCAATGGGAAAACTTCTTTCTCCTCAGGCAGGAATTTGGCAAAATGCAGAATCTTTTGAAACCGATTTTTCCGACCAATTAAGCTTTGACCAACTCAAAGGAAAAACTAATGTTTATTTGGATGAACGTCTTGTGCCTCATGTTTTTGCTGAAGAAGAATCGGATGCGTTTTTTGTACAAGGATATCTACATGCAAAATTTAGGTTGTGGCAAATGGATTTTCAAACCTTATATGCTGCCGGAAGGGCAAGCGAAGTGGTGGGTGATGTGGCTTTAAATCATGATAGAGAATTCAGAAGATTGGGTTTGGTGTTCGCCGCCGAAAAATCACTCGTTGAAATGGAAAATGATCCCATTTCCAAATCGGCTTGCGATGCATATACCGCTGGCGTTAACCAATATATCGCTTCTTTAAATTACAGCAGTTTGCCACTTGAATATAAGTTACTTGGTTATCTGCCCGAAAAATGGACCAACTTCAAATCCGCACTCCTATTAAAACACATGGCTTATGATTTAACGGGCAATGATAAAGATTTTGAAATGACAGACGCAAAAGCTTCATTTTCTAAATCTGATTTTGATTTGCTTTTTCCGAGTATACAAGATTCATTGGATCCTATAATTCCTAAAAATACATTGTTTCCAACTGCTTCACTTCAACCAAGCCTTCCAGCATTTGCAGATTCTATTTATTTTGATTTTTTAAAAGATACCATTGCTATTCCTGAAGTTGAAATGCCTGATCAATCTAATGGCAGCAACAATTGGGCGGTTGATTCTAGCAAAACAAAATCGAAATACCCCATTCTTTGTAGCGATCCGCATCTCAAAATAAATACACCATCAGTTTGGTATGAAATGCAAATGTCTACGCCAAATTCAAATGTTTATGGAGCTAGTTTTCCGGGCGCGCTAGGCATCATTATTGGATTCAACGACAGTTGTGCTTTTGGGTTTACCAATGCAGGACGTGATGTAAAAGACTATTACGAAATTAAATTTAAAGATGCTTCCAAATCTGAATATTGGTTCGACAGCAATTGGGTAAAAACATCTTTAAGAATTGAAAAAATTAATATTGCAGGTAGGCCGGCTTTATATGATACCGTTGCATACACCATTTTTGGTCCAGTAATTTATGATGCTTCTTTTTCTGGAAAAAACAATCAAGTCAATAAAAATTATGCCGTTCGTTGGTCGGCTCATGATAACAGCAACGAGTTTAAGTTTTTTTATTTACTCAATCATGCTCAAAATTACAACGACTTTCAGCAAGCGCTTCCATATTTAAAATCACCTGGTCAAAACTGTGTTTTTGCTTGTAAGAATGGAGATATTGCCATGCATGTTCAAGGTGCATTTCCTGCAAAATGGAAAGGACAAGGTGAATTTGTAATGCCAGGTTTCGATAGTAGTTATATGTGGCAAGGAATGATTCCTCAATCCGAAAATCCTTTTCAATTTAATCCACTAAGGGGATTTGTAAGCAGTGCCAATCAACGACCTGCGGATTCGACTTATCCATATTTTATCGGCAGTAATTATCCGGTCTATCGAGGCTTGTATTTGAATCGTAAATTATCATCAATGAATGATATTACAACTGCAGATATGATGACATTACAGACCAGTAACTATAATGTTTTTGCAGAAATAGCCATACCAATTGTACTAAAAAATATTCGAGTTGAACAACTCAATGAAAACGAAAGAAAATACTTTCAGAAATTAGAAAATTGGCGTTTTGAATATGATGTAAATACTACAGCGGCTACCATTTTTGAATTAACCTGGAATAAACTAACCGATACGATTTATAATGATGAATATGCCAACAAGCCTAAAAATACGGCAAGGCCATATAAAAGTACTTTGCTAGATGCATTGTTGAGTGATAGTAGTTATAAGTTTATTGATAATATTACAACAACAAATTTAGAGACAATAGAAGATGTGGTAACAGCAGCATTTAAATTTGCATCATTAGAAGCCAATCAGCTTGAAAAGCAAAACAAACTTTCGTGGGGTAAATATAAGGATACACATGTAGATCATTTACTGAAATTGCCAGGTTTTGGAGCCGAGCATTTAAAAATTGGCGGAAATGAAAATTGCATCAATGCAACCAAGTCCGCTCATGGGCCTAGTTGGAGAATGATTGTAAACTTAACACCAAATACAGATGCTTATGGCATTTATCCTGGTGGACAAAATGGAAATCCGGGAAGCCGTTTTTATGATGACGGAATTGACAATTGGGCGCAAGGCAAATATTATAATTTATGGATGATGCGCGCCGAAGAAAAAAATGATTTGCGCGTGAAATGGAAAATGGTTTTTAGTAATAAGTAAAAAATAGAAAGTAAAAATTCAAAAGCGAAAATCCAAAAATGGAAAGTGAAGTCGATAATAAACGATCATCTTTTTAATTTTCAATTTTAACTTAACACAAATGAAATTTATAACCAGTATTATTTTAATGGCCTTATTGAGCTTTTCGTTTTGCATTTTTCTGCCATGGTGGAGCATCGCCATTGCATGTTTTTTGGTGGCTATATGCATCCCACAAAAGAATTGGGTTTCTTTTATTGCTGGTTTTATTTCCTTGTTTTTACTTTGGTATGGTTTAAGTTTTTGGATAAGTTTTCATAATGGACATTTACTTGCAAATAGAATTTCGAAATTAATTTTACAACAAGAGAACTCTTTTTTACTTGTTTTGATAACTGCTTTAATTGGTGGAATTGTTGGCGGACTTTCAGCGCTTTCAGGATCTTTAATCAGAAAAAATTTTAAGCATGCGTAAGCTTGTCATTGTTTTGGTTTTAATTTGTTTTTCAACAAATTTATTTGCACAAAAAATTTATGGTACAGTAAAAAATGCAAATGGTGTAGCATTGCCTTTTGCTTCAATCAGCATCAAAGGCACTTCCTTAGGCGTTAATGCCAATCAGCAAGCAAGTTATGTGTATTCGTTGCCAGTCGGCAAATACGTTGTAGTTTGTCAGCATATAGGCTACGAAACAGCAGAACGTGCTATTGATTTAAAAGAAAATACTGAAATTGATTTTGTGCTTACAGAAAGAAAACTGTTGATGAAGGAACTGATTATTGGCACAGGCGAAAATCCAGCGTATGCAATCATTAGATCTGCCATTAAAAAAAGAGATTATTTCAATAATCAAGTTAAAGGTTTTGAATGCGATTTATATGCCAAGGATTTAATTAAGTTGAGAAGTTTGCCGGATAAAGTAATGGGAAAAAAAGTAGAGAAAGATAGTCGAAAAGGGATGGGCTTGGATTCGTCGGGGAAAGGCATCATTTATTTATCTGAATCCATTTCTACATTATATAAAGCACAGCCAGATAAATTTAAAATGTTGGTTAAAAGCAGCCGTGTAAGTGGTAGCAATAATTTCGGATTTACATTCCCTGCATTTATAAACATGTACCAAAATAATGTAAATGTTTTTGATGGCGCTTTTAATAAAAGAGGTTTTGTTTCGCCAATTGCAGATGGTGCACTTCGTTTTTACAAATTTAAAATGTTAGGCAGTTTTGTTGAAAATGGCAAAACGATAAACACCATTCGCGTAACACCAAAAAGAAATTACGAACCTTTGTTTTCAGGGATCATAAACATTGTAGACGATGAATGGGCGATTCATAGTTTTGATTTTTCTTTAACAAAGAAATCTCAACTTGAAATTATAGACACGCTTCAAATTTCTCAATTGCATATCGCATTGGATCAAAATGTTTGGCGTGTTAAAAATCAGATGATCTACTTTAATTTGAAACTATTTGGTATTGATGTAATTGGTAGCTTTTTATCTGTTTATTCTGATTATAAAATCAATCCGGTTTTTGATAAAAAATTATTTGACAAAACCATTATTATTTATGATTCCGCAGTAAACAAAAAGCAAAGAAATTATTGGGATTCTGTTAGGCCTGTTCAGTTAATGGCAGATGAACAATTTGATTATAAATTTAAAGACAGTTTACTTGTTGTTGCCATGGACTCTGCTGCAATCAATAATAATGTAGACACATTGAAAAAAAGACAAGGAAAAATTAGCATTAGTAGTTTGTTTTTTCCTGGCTTAAATAGAACGCATTACAGTAAAACGAATCAATACAAATGGGGCATTGAACCATTATTAACCAACACACAATTTAATTCTGTAGAAGGATTGTCGCTTACTTTAAGTGGTTATTATGAAAAGCGATTCAAAAAGTTGAAATCTAAATTAACCATTAAACCCAATTTTAGATATGGTTTTGTAAACACACATTTTAATAGTTGGATTGATGTCATCTGGCGTAAATATGATGCAGGAATTTCCGATGAAATAAAAAATTATAACATTGCCTTTTCAGCTGGAAAAAAAGTGGATCAGTATAATACTTCAAATCCAATACTACCATTAGTGAATACATTTAGCACATTGTTTGATGGGAAAAATGAAATGAAAATTTATGAAAAATATTTCGGAAATATCAGCTACAATCAAACTTTTGAAAATGGAGTTAAAATAAAATTATCTTCTTTTTACGAAGATAGAATGCCTTTGGAAAATACAACATCGTATACATTCGATAAGAAAAATGCGCTTCGAATAACAAGCAATACACCATTGAATAAATATTTTACCAACCTCGATATTAAACACCAAGCTTTTGTAGCACATGTTTCTATAAGCGTAAAGCCAGGTCAACGATACATTCAGTTCCCCAAAAGAAAAGTTCCAATAGGTTCAGATTATCCAACTTTTTCAATTGGATATAGCAAAGGAATAAATGGAATTTTGGGTAGTGATGTGAACTTTGACAAGTGGAATTTTGATATTCAAGATGATAAGAATTTCAAACTTTTAGGGTTATTGAAATATAAGTTAAGTATGGGTGGATTTTTAAACAATAAAGTAGTTTTTTTACAAGATTTAAAGCACTTTAATTCCAATGTCGTTCGAGCTACATCTAATTATGTAAATGGTTTTCAATTGATGAACTCTTATATTAATTCCAATGCTGCAAAATTGTATTATGAAGCACATTTGGAGCATCATTTGAATGGGTTAATAACCAATAAAATACCTTATTTTAAAAAGCTTAATTGGGATTTAGTAGGAGGTTGCAATGCTTATTTTATAAAAAATAATGACCGTTATGAGGAGGTATTTGTTGGGTTAGAAAACATCTTTAAAATTTTCAGATTAGATTTTGTTACAGCTTTTCAAAATGGAAAATATCAAAATGCTTCTTTCGTTTTGGGTGCTGGTGGTTTATTGGGTTCCGGGTCAGGCTCCAACTCAGAATCATCATCTAACGGTAGAAGCATAAGTATTGGGTTTTAATTAAAAAATGCGCCCGCCACTAAGTTGAAATGCTTGCAGCATTTTTTTGACACGAAGGTACGAAGGCGCAAAGGCACGAAGTTTTTTTCACGCAAAGCTCGCAAAGGAACAAGGACGCAAAGCAAGAATAATTTCATCTTAAACCTTTAAACCAGCAAAGCGATTTAAACCTTCGGTGTGGCTGGTAAAAAGTAAAAAGTTAGGGGCCGTTTTTTAAATTTTTACTTTTAAATTTTTAATTGTCCTAATTTAGCATTGTTAATTTGGTTTGCCCTGCAAGCATCCAATCTTTTTAGATTTTCCAAGTAATTGGAATCAAATTTTAAATTATGGCTGTACTACACAACCGAGTTTCCCAAGAGGAGCTCAAAAAATTACTATTTCAAGAAACTGAATTTAGAGTTACCGTTTCTTTTTACCAGTATTTTAATGTTGAAAATCCTCAAGTGTTCAGAGATGATTTATACAAGGGATTAAATGATTTAAAAGTATTTGGTAGGGTTTACATTGCAAGTGAAGGCATAAATGCACAAGCCAGCATTCCGCAAAGTAATTACGAATTGTTTAAGGCATTTCTTTATAGTTTCTCCGCATTAAATGGCATTAGAATAAATATTGCTGTTGATGATGATGGCAAATCTTTTTGGGTATTGAAAATTAAAATCAGGGATAAAATTGTCGCTGATGGCATTAAAGATCCGGAATTCAACATGGAAAATAAAGGCAAATATGTTGATGCCACCACTTTTAATACACTTGCTGATGATCCCAATACCTTGATTGTAGACATGCGCAATCATTACGAATATGAAGTTGGGCATTTTAAAAACGCCATTGAAATCCCAAGCGATACATTTAGAGAGCAATTGCCCATGGCGGCTTCTATGCTCGAAAATGAAAAAGAAAAAAACATCATCATGTATTGTACCGGAGGCATTCGTTGCGAAAAGGCAAGTGCGTATATGCTTCATCGTGGATTTAAAAATGTTTTTCATCTCGAAGGTGGAATAATTCACTATACCAATTCTGTTAAAACTCAATCGCTAAACAATAAATTTCATGGGAAGAATTTTGTTTTTGATAATCGATTGGGCGAAAGAATTACGGATGAAATTATTTCGACCTGCCATCAATGTGAAACAGCTGCCGATGATCATACCAATTGTAAAAACGAAGCCTGTCATTTGCTTTTTATTCAATGTAAAAAATGTGCTGAACAATATCAAGGCTGTTGCAGTCAGCATTGTACCGATACCATAAATTTACCAGAAGAAGTGCAAAAAGAATTGAGGAAAGGTATCGATAAAGGAAGGATGGTTTTTAATAAATCTCGACAACGATTGAAGAAGAATAGTTGATTTTAGCAACTAATTACCAAAATAAACTTATTATTTCAGCCAAACAATAATGGCTAATTTTATAATAAACAGAGGTTATACCGATTGGATATTTGTAATGGTCCAATGAAATTGTCCCAAACAACTATCACATCGGCATTTTACCACAAAATCGAGGACTAAATTGTAATTCAAATTGGTATTATATTGAAAATTAAGCTGATAATATTATTCTTATTCCTTAACGTCTTTTTTAGTTTGGATCCATTATTGGCACAATGGAAACCCAATGGATTGTCGAACATCAGAAAGAAAAAAATTTCAACAATATTATCGACTATAAAACTCGACAATTTCAGTATTGTACCCAACAGCTTTTATATTGTAGAATCAAACATCGGAAACTATACATTAAATGAAGCGGATGCCGTTTTAATTTGGATAAAAAAACCAATTCAAGATTCAATAACGGTTGTTTATCGCGTATTTCCTTTTGCATTGAAAATGAAATTCTTTCAATACAAATATGATAGTGTACGTAATAATTTCATCGCTGAAAAGCCATTGAAAATAAAAAATGTAGCTTCTGGAAATGATATTCCCCTTTTTGATTTTAAAGGGTTACAATCGGAGGGAAGTATTGGTCGATCTATTTCATTCGGCAACAATCAAGATGCGGTATTAAATTCATCTTTGAATCTTCAATTGAGTGGAATGATTGGCGATAGCATGGAACTTACGGCATCTATAACGGATAACTCTATGCCCATACAACCCGATGGAAATACAAGAGACCTCAGGGATTTCGATCGCATTTTTTTACAGATAAAAAAGAAAAATTGGCATCTTGATCTCGGCGATTTAGATTTAAAAGAAAATCAAAGTTCATATTTAAGTTTTAGTAAAAGAATTCAAGGCGTTTCGTTTTTTAATTCCACAAAAATAAATTCAAATAATACAAACGAAATATTTTTAAGTGGCTCAATTGCCAAAGGGAAATACACAAGAAATGTCATTAAACCAATTGAAAGAAATCAAGGACCTTACCGATTACAAGGCGCAAATAATGAGCTTTATTTTATGGTATTGGCAGGTACAGAAAAAGTATATATCGATGGGTTTTTATTAACACGAGGCGAGGATCAAGATTATATCATTAACTACAATAGCGCAGAACTTACGTTTACACCCAAGCAAATCATTACCAAAGACAAACGCATTCAAATCGAATTTGAATATGCGGATCGTAATTATTTAAATACTCAATTTTACATTTCAGATCAATGGAATTTTAAAAATAAATTGAAATTAAACTTTGCGGCTTATTCAAATTCGGATCAGAAGACTTCGCCAATAGATCAGCCATTAACCATATCGCAACAAAATTTGCTTAAAAATATTGGCGACAGTGTTCAAAATGCATTCATTTCAATGGCATCAAGTGATACTTTTTCAAATGGAAAAATTTTATACAAAAAAATCGATACCATTTATAACAATGGAACACATGATTCGGTATTTGTATTTTCTAGGGATAACAATGAAGCTTTGTATAACGTAACGTTTACGTACGTAGGTGCTGGAAACGGGAATTATAGAACCTTACCCAATGGCGCCAATGGAAAAGTTTTTCAATGGATTAGGCCCGATGCATCTATGCGTAAACAAGGCGATTATTTACCGGTGAGTTATTTAATTACACCCAAACAACAACAAGTTTATGCCGTTGGTTTGTTGTACAATGTTACCCAAAATACAAGCATTCAAACTGATGTTGCTTTAAGTAATTACGACATAAATCTATATTCTAATTTAGACAAAGAAAATAACAAGGGGTTGGCTGGTAAAGTAAACGTAAAACATCAATTTAATCCAATTGACTTTTTAAAATCAAAACATGTAATTGAATTTAATGGTGGTTTTGAATGGGTGCAGAAATCTTTCAGGCCGATAGAAAGATTAAGGAGTATAGAATTTCTTAGAGATTGGAGTTTAAATACAGATGTAACTTCTGCTAACGAAAAATTAGTAAACGCTAGCGTTAAATTAACCGGTAAAAAAGGAGGGAATCTACAATATGCTGTTTTAGTGTATAACCGAGATGAAAATTACAAAGCATACAAACACCAATTGAAAGTACAATCTCAAATAAAATATTTTACGGTTTCTTCGAATTCAAGTTTGATTCAATTGAATGATGCGTATAAATCGGGATATTTTTTTAGGCCAAATGTTGAAATCAAAAATCAATTTAAAAAATTACATGAAACAGAAGTTGGGCTAAGTTTTTCTGCTGAAATTAATAAAATAAAAAATGTAGTTGCCGATACGTTTACTCCAGGCAGTTTTTCTTTTAGCCGTTTTGAAGCTTTCATACGTTCTAATCCACAACAAAAAAACAATTGGAGCATCAACTATTTTACACGACACGATTGGTTGCCGTTTAATCAAATTTGGACTAAAATGGATAAAAGTGATAATCTAGGATTTACCATTAATCTTTTAAAAAATGAGCAACAGCAATTGAAAACAACAGCGGGCTTTAGATCATTACAAGTGTTGAATAGTGGAACGAATAATCAAAAACCAGATAAATCTTTTTTAGCTCGTTTTGAATATGGCTTTGATAAATGGAAAGGATTGGTGAAAGGAGACGCATTTTATGAATTGGGTAGTGGGCAGGAACAAAAAAGAGCGTTTACGTATGTGGCTGTTCCAATAGGGCAGGGGCTTTACACATGGAACGATTATAACAATAATGGTATTGAAGAGTTGAATGAATTTGAAGTAGGCGTTTTTCAGGATCAAAAAAAGTACATTCGAATTTTTACGCCAAGCAATGAATACGTCAAAACAAACTTCTTACAGTTTAATTATAATGTAGAGTTTATTCCCAAGCAATTGATTCATTCAAATAAAAATAACTTCTTGAATGTGTTGAAACGCAGCAGTTTGAATTCGAGTTGGCAAATAAATAAAAAGATTACCGATTTGAAATTAATTGTTGTTAATCCTTTTGGAAATGGGTTTGCAGATACCGCTTTGATTTCTGGAAGTTCGGTATTGACCAATTCTTTATTGATGAATAGAACAAGTGCTTTGTGGGGTGTTGATATCACACAAACGAATACATCGGCACAGGCTTTGCTCACGTATGGCGCAGAAAAAAGGTTGTCAAACCGTTGGCAAGGCAAGTTGCGGGTTCAATTAAATCGCACAATATCGATGCAATTAAACGGATATCAAGAAATACAATCTTTGTTAACCGATGGCACTGCATTTCAAAATAGAAATTATCGAATTGTACAAAATAAAATAGAACCCAGTTTTATCTATCAATATAAATCAATTTTCAGGGCGAATATCGGTTATCGTTATTCACAGAAAAACAATAAAATAGATGTAATGGAAAACATGATGGAGCAATCCTTTACATCTGAATTTAAATATAATGCGTCATCAAAAATGAGTGCAGGATTAAAAACGACATATAGTAAAATTCGATTCGCTAATGCGGCATCAATCAACAGTACTGTTGGGTTTATTATGTTGGGCGGCTTATTACCTGGTAAAAATTATATTTGGACACTAGATTTTATTCGCAGATTAACTGGAAACTTGGAGTTGAATATTCAATATGAGGGACGTAAATCAGAAACGTCCAATATGGTTAATATTGGACGTGCTTCAGTAAGGGCTATATTTTGATAAGAAAATTGATTATCCTAAAAATCCGCCTTTTTTCAATTGGCGAATACCTTGTCCAATTTTAAAACCGTTGTTGTAAACTTCAATTTTGTAATCTCCAATAATAAAATTGCCGCCACTTTTCCAATCGAAACTTACAGTTTGGCGTTGGTTTTTTGTGTAGTTGATGTCCATTTGTTGCGTGTAATCTAAAAAGCTGTTGTCTTGAGTAATAAATTTATCTGATTCTTGAGTTGTTATTACTTTTCCACTTGGGTCCTTGATAATAATATACAATTTTTTAGCTCCAGATGGTGTAATCATATTTTCATCAAGATCAAAATTAATACGTAGTTTGTCTGCTTTTTTTGCATTTGTTGTTTCTTTTAATTTGCCATTGCCTTTTTCATCAATAGCAACAATAGAAAAATTGGATGCATGTAAGGTAGATCCAATATTGATGGTCTCATCTCTATTCTTTAATTCCTCCAACGAAGAGTCGAAACCTTTTTGAATGTTGTCACGTTGTGTAGATAAACTTTGATTGGCTTTTGTAAGCTCTACTTTTTGCCCTTCAAGAATTAAAATTTGAGATTTGTATCCTTCGATATCGGTATTTAAAGATGCAATAAGCATTTTTACTTGATCTAATTCGGATTGTGTAGCGTTAGTCTTAGCAAGTAGTGAATTTATTTTTTTCTTTTTGATTTGAATGTCTTGATCCTTTACATCTATTATACTGTCTTTTTTAGTATTAGATGTTTTAATGATGTCATAACGAATTGTTGCATCCTCGAGTTCCTTTTGCAATTCATCTCTTTGCGAAGCAGTTGCGGAAATCGTATTGTCTTTTTGAGCAATTAATGCTTTGGTATTGTTTTTATCCCAAATAATATAACCCCAAGTTCCAAGCAGTGCAATTAATATCAAACCAAGCAAAAGCGACTTATTTGATTTGTTTTTTTTCTCCCGAACCTCTGAGTCAATTAAAGTGGTTTCTTCTGTTTTTTTTAGATCTATCATAGTTTTTTTTTGTAAATATAATGGTTAAAGTAGGATGATTTAGTCTTTCGTTATCATATTTGGATATGTTATTAATCACCTATCTAATATTGTGCCATTGTGCATTTAAATTCAATATTTTTTTAAGAAATTTATTCTTTAGCTTGCATTTCATCTGAATTTTAGAAAATGAGCATAGAAAAAATTATACAATCTTGGGAGAAAAAAAACTTCGAATCTATTTATTTATTACACGGGGAAGAAGACTATTTTATCGATCAAATTGTACATTTTGCTGAGCATAAAATTCTTTCTGAATCTGAATCTTCTTTTAATTTATCTGTTTTTTATGGAAAAGATGCAGATTGGACAAATGTTGTTAGCGCTTGTAAGCGTTATCCGATGTTTGCCGAAAAGCAAGTGATTATTTTAAAAGAAGCACAAATGATGCGTTCTTTGGAGTTTTTCGAATCGTATATCGAAAATCCTTTAAAGTCTACAATTTTCATTATTGCATACAAAGGAAAAACACTTGATAAACGTTTGCGTGTTCATAAGTTGATTCAAAAAAATGGCGTCATTTTTGAATCGAATAAGGTTAGAGATTATGAATTAAATGCCTGGATTTCAAATTTAATTTCTACCAAAGGATTGAAAACTACATCTAAATGTATTACGTTGCTTGCCGAGCATATTGGAAATGATTTGAGTAGAATTGATAATGAGATTACAAAGTTGCGCATCAACTTAAAAGATAAAATTGAAATTGAAGAAGCAGATATTGAAAAATATGTTGGCATTAGTAAAGAATACAATGTATTTGAATTACAGGTTGCTATTTGTCAGAAAAATCTGAGCAAGGCCATTCAAATCATTAATTATTTTGAGGACTCTCCAAAAGAAAATCCCATTCAAAAAATCTTACCGGCTTTATATAGTTTTTTTGGCAAAGTACATGGCGCCTACGGAATGAATAATACTGACGCTAATTCGTTGAGGCCTTTATTTTACAATAATTCAAGTGCAGTAAATAACGCACAACAAACCATGAAGAATTATGGGTTTACTGGCGTAGAAAAAATATTACTTCTTTTAAATCACTACAATCTAAAAAGTCTTGGCGTTGGAGATTCAGGTACAGAAGGCGCCTCACTCATGAAAGAAATGGTGGTAAAAATGATGTTGTAGAGATGTTAAGGGTTTAATATATAGTAAGGGCTGAAAATCTCCAGCCCTTACATAGTAGATTTATAAGTTTTCTACATCCACCACGGCATCTAAATTAATTGCACCATAAACATGTGGGAATGTTTCTTGCAAACTTGGAGATAGTTCATTTTTTATTTCGGAGTCAAGCTTTGATTCGTCAACAAACAATCTCACCAATTCGGTCTTTCCTTGGAAATATCTTGCCAATACACCTTCAATTTGATGTTCATGACTCATGTGAATAAAGCCTTCTTTTTGTAAAGATTCCGCTTCGTATTTTCCGTTTTTTTGCGCATCTTCCCAAGCCAATTGTGTTGTAATGTGGTAAATCATAAATTTATATTTTTAGCAAGTAATTGCAGTTCTTCTTTTTTATATTGATTGGGTATATCGTCAAAACATTTGCTTAATTCTAATAACAAAAATTGAATAACTTCTTTATTGTTCATGAGCTGCAATTCACTTACCTCAAACGAGTCTGTATTTTTAATTAAATAATTTGAAATTTCGTTTTTAGTGTACATCTGCCCCGAAATAGGGTCGATAAAAAATGAAATCTTTTTTAAATCTTCGGTAGTGTGATGTAGTAAATCAATTTGCTCTTCGCAATAAGCGAGTAGAAAATATTTATGTATGCGTATAGCCGATACCGGTATGTCGAGTAAATTACCAAGGATTAAATATAAAATTCCGTTTCCTATGCTATTCCCTTTTTTTGTTTCTAAAGTTTTATTAATTAAAAAAAGATCTGGTTTTTCATAAGTGATTTCTATGCCTTTTTGTTGATGATAATTGTATAAAATACTGTTGAATACATTTATTTTTTCAATAGGAGTGAGGTACTGATTGAGTTCAAGCCAAATGTTTCGTCGAAGTTTTTCAATTTGAAGTAATACGAGATTAGCTTGTAATTCTGGATAATGAAATTTCGCTACAATCAACGCCCCGCCTAATAAATTTGATGCGGTGTCTTTGTTCCAAGATTCAAATTCGAGAGATAACTCATTAAAATGCAACTTGTGAATCAACATTTCGATTCGCTCTTGGGTTATCTCATCCGTTTCCTCTTCCCATTTTTTCTCTAGATTCGGAATGATTTGTTTGCCTAAAGAAACAAGTTTATTGGATATAGAATAAAATACTTCCTGATCAGGATCTTCAATTAAATTTAAAAGGGCTTTTATTTCGTTGTTCTCTTGCAAGTTTTCAATGTTGATTTCATGTGTAATATCGAACTTAAATAAACAATTTGATTTTTAAATTTTCCACATCAGATTTAGAAATGTGAATGAAAGATTTTGGAATTGAATGTTTTTATGATTTTCTAGAGGTTTATTGATGTTTCCTGGTTTACTTGAGTATTCATTTCCCACGAAAAATATTTTTAAATAAATAAAAATCTAATTGTCTTGATGGAAAACTAATTTTAAAACAATTTTGTAGTTCATGTAAACCGTCAAAACGATTATCAAGAAATTTTATTCCTATAGCCCTCGGTTTAAACCGTGGGTTGACAAAATCTGGGTTAAATGCTAATCTCGCCTTTGTAAACAAATATTGCTGGGCCGCACAACCAAATTTCGCTAAAATGTTGATCATCTATTTTATTAAATTCAACACTGAGGTGCCCGCCTAAAGTTTTTACTTCTACTCGATTAAATCCACGGTCATTGTGTGCAGATACCAATGCGGCAGCCGTTACACCTGTGCCACAACTTAGCGTTTCATCTTCAACGCCACGTTCGTATGTTCTTACAAAAATGGCGTCTTCATCTAATGATTCAACAAAATTTACATTTATCCCTTGTTGTTCAAATTGTTTGCTAAATCTGATATCACTTCCCGATTTACTTACATCTACATTTTCTACATTTTCTGCTGGTATAATAAAGTGAGGAGAACCTGTATTTAATATGTAGTGTCCTTTTTCGAAAACAACTTCTTTTACATCATTCATGCGCAATTTTACGCCTCCATTTTTTTCAATTTCGGCTTCATGTAAACCATCAATTGCCAAAAATGTATATGTGTATTTATGTATCCCCAAATCAAATGCAAATTTCACCATGCATCTACCACCATTGCCACACATGGTACTTTTTTTACCATCAGCATTATAATAAATCATTTCGAAATCATATTGCTCATGGCTGTTCATTAACATTAATCCATCAGCACCGATTCCATATTTTCGGTGACATAATTGCTCAATGATTTCATTACTTAAATTATTGATTAATCCGCTTCTATTGTCTAGAATGATAAAATCATTTCCTGTTCCTTGGTATTTAAAAAATGATAAGGTCATATATTTGATGCTGAAATGGTTTCTAAAACTTTTAGAATTAATTTATCGATAGCAGCCAAGCTATCCTTACTAAACTCTTTTATAATTCTGTTTGCAACGATGGCATTTAGAGACAAGCAATGATGGCCAAGAATTTTGCACATACCATAAATCGCGGAAGTTTCCATTTCGAAATTTGATATTCGGTGTTGCCCAAATTGAAACGTGGTTAAATTGTCAATTAAATTGGGGTTTGATAATCCCATGCGCAAAACTCTTCCTTGTGGACCATAAAATCCAGGACAGGTTACCGTGATTCCTTGATGAAAACCTTCAACAAATTCTTTCATCAGCATTGCACTTGCCGAACTTAAATATGGTCTAGAAATGCGGTTGTTTAGTTGAGTATGGTCGTTAAATGCTTGTATGATTTGGTTTTCAGCATCATTGTGTGTGTGTTGATAAAAATGAAGCAGATTATCAAGCCCTAATCCATGTGTACCAGCAACAAAACTATCTACTGGGATTTCTCTTTGTAAAGACCCGCTCGTTCCAATACGAATGATATTATATTTCTGAATGTTTTCTTTTACCTTTCTTGTTTCAAAATCAATATTCAATATTGCATCGAGCTCATTTAAAACTATGTCAATATTATCTGGACCAATCCCTGTGCTACAAACCGAAATTCTTTTGTTGCCTAAAAATCCGGTATGGGTTATAAATTCTCTATGCTGGTTCCGATATTCAACTCGATCAAAATGCTTACTGATTTGCTTTACGCGTTCTGGATCTCCAACGACCAAAACGGTTTGTGCAATTTCCTCTGGCCTACAATCTAAATGATAAATGGCTCCTCTGTTATTGATGATTAACTCTGATGATTCTATTGTTCTCATGTTTTTTTTTATGATTATTTAAGTTTAAAAAAATGAAAAACTTATTTTTATAACTGCCGTTTTATTTTTATTTCATACTATCTACAAAATTTGATGTTTTCAATTTTAATTTATGAATAAAAATACCTTATTTTGTGGCATTAATAGAAAATTAGTAAAACACTTTCAATGGTCCTTTGGCCGAGTGGCTTAGGCAAAGCTCTGCAAAAGCTTCCACAGCGGTTCGAATCCGCTAGGGACCTCGTTAAAAATGCCTGTTTGGATAAAACCATTCAGGCATTTTTTTAATAAATCATTTTATGAAATACAGTAAATGGATTGGCGTAATAATTTATGCGATGTTGATTACAGTTTGTTTTTTTCCTTGGACATACCATGCAGATTTAAATGTTTATTTTAATGGATTTTTCTCGCAAAATGATGTTTACGGAAAACCTGGAAAATATTTTATTATTTTCTCTTTGATTTGTGTGGTGTTGATGTTTATTCCAAGAGTTTGGGCAAAATTTACGCATTTGTTTTTTGCAGGAATAATAATGGCGTATGCATTAAAAACGTATCATTTATTTACATCTTCTTACAATGCATATACTCCTGAAAAACAACCAGGTATATACGCTTTGGTCACATTAACCATTTTGTCGTTTGTGATTGCGCTTCTGCCTGATATGAAGTTGAAGAAAAAATAATTTTTATAGCCTATTTTATAGAATATTTTTTAAAGCTCCATAGGAGCGGTATGTTTATAGAACCATCGGAGCGACATGTTTGTAGCTCCGATGGAGCGCCATGTTTCACATGATAATTTTGTTGTAATAATTTTGAAATGTAAAATCTACATTTATTTATCATTATTCAGCAATTTTACCCCAAGCATCCTTTAGTGTAACCGTTCTATTAAATACTAATTTTTCTGAGGTTGAGTCTTTATCCAAACAAAAATATCCCTTTCTAATAAATTGAAATCTTTCTTCTAAATGGGCTTCAGCAAGCGATGGTTCTATATATGCTTTTGAAATTATCGTTAAAGAATCGGGGTTGATAAATGATTTGAAATCGCCTTCTTCAGCTGATGGGTTTTCAACTTTAAACAAACGGTCATATAACCTGATTTCTGCTGTTGCTGCTTGGGCTGCACTTAACCAATGGATGGTGCCTTTTACAGAAATTCCGCTGGTATCATTGCCACTTTTGCTTTCAGGATAATAGGTACAATATATTGTTGAGATTTCGCCGTTTACATCTTTTTCAAATGATTCGCATTTTACGATATAGGCGTTTTTTAATCTTACTACAGAACCTGGTGCCAATCTAAACCATTTTTTTGCAGGCACTTCCATAAAATCTTCTCTTTCAATCCAAAGGGTATTGCTGAATGGAATTGATCTGGTGCCCATCGTTTCATCTGGTCCATTTTCAGCTGTTAATTCCTCCGTTTTTTCTGCATCATAATTGGTGATGACTAATTTTATCGGATCTAATACAGACATTACACGTTTAGCGGTAACGTTTAAATCTTCACGCAAACAAAATTCAAGCAAACTTAAATCAATCATGTTTTCTCTTCTCGCTACGCCTATTTTTTCACAAAAATTACGGATGCTTAAAGGCGTGTATCCCTTCCTTCTTAATCCACTGATGGTAGGCATTCTAGGGTCGTCCCAGCCATGTACAAATCCTTCATTTACCAATTGTAATAACTTTCGTTTACTCATTACCGTATAGGTCATATTCAAGCGTGCAAATTCATATTGTTGAGAAGGGAAAATGTTTAGTTTCTCAATAAACCACTCATATAATTCGCGATGCGGAATGAATTCTAATGTACAAATAGAATGTGTTATTTTTTCAATACTATCACTTTGTCCATGTGCAAAATCATACATCGGATAGATGCACCATTTATTTGCTGTACGATGATGATGCGCATGCTTTATACGGTATATGATTGGATCACGCATCAACATATTGGTGTGCGTCATATCAATTTTGGCACGAAGTACTTTTTCCCCATCTTTATACACCCCGTTTTTCATTTCTGTAAAAAGGGTAAGGTTTTCTTCAATACTTCGGCTTCTAAATTCAGATGGTTTTCCAGGTTCGGTAGGGGTTCCTTTTAGTATGGCTATTTCTTCTGATGTGCTGTCGTCTACATAAGCCAATCCTTTCTCAATAAGTTCTAGCGCAAATGCATAAAGGTTGTCAAAATAATCAGACGCATACAATTCATTGGTCCAGTTAAAGCCCAACCATTTAATATCTGCTTTTATGCTTTCCACATATTCGGTTTCTTCGGTAACTGGATTGGTATCGTCGAAACGAAGATTGGTTGTGCCGCCATATTTAGTGGCTAAACCAAAATTTAAGCAAATTGATTTCGAGTGACCTATATGTAAATAGCCGTTTGGCTCTGGTGGAAAACGAGTTGATATCGATGTACACTTGTTGGATGCCAAATCCGCTTCAATAATTTCTTCAATAAAATTCAGGCTTTTTTCTTCACTCATAATATAAAAAGTTGTGGTGACAAATTTACGTTATTAAGTGTTGATTGGAATTATCTAAAACAAGTAAATTTCAAATAGTTTAAACCCGGATTTTGCAGTTGGAATCGTAATGAAAGGAAAAAAGGCAATAAAGACGAGTGTTTGAGCCGATTTTTTGGTCGAGAACATATTGAAATATGATAAGATCAAAGAATCAAGCAAACGCAAGTATTTGAAGCATTTTTTTCTTGTAACAGATTTTAACTGAAAAATCTGGGTTACAAACGCTTAATCCAATTCATACAAATTTGTTTGTTTTGATAAGAGGGTAGAAATATCGAATGCTGATTTTTTTGATGTTTTTGTTTAAAACGAGCGGCCATTTCATCGAAAATAAAGACAGATAATTTGGTTGATGCAATGCCGATTCCTGCGCCTGCAAGTACATCGCTAATCCAGTGTTTATTATTATACATTCTTAAGTATCCTGTTGCTCCAGCCATTAAATACCCTGCATAACTCAACCAAGGATTAGATTCTTTAAATTCTATTCGCATTAATTCTGCAGAGGCAAAAGCTTCTGAGGTGTGACCTGATGGAAAAGATCTGTAATCACGATTGTCCGGGCGTTGTACTTTTGTAATAATTTTCAATGGGTGCACAATGGAATTTAAAATCACATTCGACATGGTAAAAATCACTGCAGTTTCTAAAGGATTATGCTTACCTTTTATACCTATAGTTTCCATGCCAATAGTAATTGCGGCAGGTGCAATTTGAAAGTAATTGTCTAAAGTTGTTTTTTTGTTGCCCACAAAGTTGTACTGTACATCTTTAATAATCTGGCTATTTGATAATACAGCTCCTGAAGCAATTAGACACACTGGTAATACAAACGATTTCTTTTTTAAAGAAGTTCCATTTTTTTTAAATTCTAAATGATCAGATGTAAGTTGTGCATTTGTGCAACAAAAAGAACTGTTGAGAAATAATATCAAAATAATTCGATTCAACAACAGTTTTCGATTTTCAAAAATTAAAACAAATTATGCGTTTCCCATTTTTTTAAGATGCATGGTATGCGAAATAACAGCATCTCTCATTCTGCGGAATTCTATGTATTTAACATCAAACTCTTCACATGTTTTTTTAATGATTTTACTGATTTCAGGATAATGTATGTGCGAGATTTTTGGAAATAAATGATGCTCAATTTGAAAGTTTAATCCACCTACTAACCAGCAAATAACTTTGTTTTTTGTTGCAAAATTTGCAGTAGTTTCAATTTGATGTATTGCCCATTCGTTTTCGATATTATTGTTATCAGCAGGAACAGGAAAAGATGTTTCTTCAACGGTATGTGCCAATTGGAAAACTATACTCAATACAAAACCAGCAAACATACTCAATGCTAGAAATCCAACAACCCATTTTGTAAAGCCCAACATGTAAATTGGAAGTACAATCATGATGCTATAGTAAAATATTTTCGCTAGCCAAAAAGCGAAATGGTCAAATGCACTAAATTTCTTCAAAGGCACAGTTCCTACTTTTTTTCTAAAATACTTCACGTAATCAGTAGCGAAAATCCAAACGATTAACAATAAGCAATAGAGAAACCAAACATAAACATGTTGAAATTTATGTGCAACATATTTTTTCTGCGTTGGGCACATTCTTAATAACGGTTTGATTTCAATATCATCATCAACGCCATCAATATTGGTGTAGGTGTGGTGAACGATATTGTGTTTGTTGCTCCACATCAACATGCTAGCACCTAATCCATTTACGGAGTAAGCAGCTATTTTATTCACAAATTTATTATCACTAAAACTACCATGTCCGCCATCGTGCATCACATTAAATCCAATGGCAGCGGTTAAGCCGCCCATTATTACACACTCAATAATGGCAATCGCATTTGGAGGTGTAAAGAATAAAAGATGTACATACAGCGCAACATAGCAAGTCCAAAATAAAATCGCCTTGAAATAAAGCGAAAAATCTCCAGTTTGTTTAAGTTGATTTTCTGTAAAATACTGTTGAACCCTTTTTTTTAATTCTTGATGAAAAGTAGTTCCAGTATTGTTTTTGAATTTTGGGGTAGCCATTTTTATTATGTTGTTTTTTGTATGAAAGCATCAAAATTTTGGATGCCTATATTTTTCTTTGAAATAAAACCTTCTGCAAATTTAACCCCAATTCTTTTACCCAACAACTTGTTATGTGTTTTGAGGATTTCAAGAAATTCCGGGTTTGAAATGTATGTTTCTATGCCTTCTATATCTTTATTATAAAATTGTGTTTTGTATGCCAGTATCGATGCCATTTTTGTTTCAAAAGTCAAAGTGATATCTACTAAGAAATCCGGTTCTAAATGACGATCTTGGATATAATGAAATACGTATTTAGGGCGCCAAGGCGCTTGTAATTGACCATCAAACTCAGTTTCAATTTTTACTAACCCAGATAAAAATGAAGCATCCGCAACCAATTGGGCAGCCTTGCCATGATCGGGATGCCTGTCTTCTGGAGCGTTACATAAAATGATTTCAGGTTGATATTTGCGAATTACGGTGATTAATTTTCTTTGCGATTGTTCATCATTTATAAAAAAACCATCCGGCAGATAAAGATTTTCACGCACATCCAAACCCAATATTTTAGATGATTCATCAGCCTCTATTCTCCTTGTTTCAGCATCTCCACGCGAACCCAATTCACCAGCCGTGAGGTCGATAACGCCAACTTTTTTGCCATTAAATTTCTCTACAACTAACGTGCCCGCACAACTTAATTCAACATCATCTGGGTGAGCACCAATGGCAAGAATATCTATTTTCATTTTTTATTTGTTGAACCGAGGTATAAACATTAAAAATTAAAAATTGTTTACTTTTCACTTTTTAATCTTCAGCAATTTAAACCATAATAACCAACATAAAAACTTATGTTTAACGTTTGTGAAGTATTTGTGAGGAAATATTATAGAGAGGGATTCAGCGCAATTTCTGGATAACCGTACATTCTTTGTACTTCCTGAACAATTTTTTCAATCACAATATCTTCTTCCTTTGGTTTATAAGCTTGCTTTAAACTGCTGTTGAAAAAAAATGCAACTGTTTGATATACACCCGCAGCTAGTCCACCTTGATATTCTTTTATGATTTCATAACAGCTATTACCCGTTTCTCTATTGATCAATTTCATTAATATCTTTCCTTGGTATATTGATAAGTTTGTAAGTGGGGTAGTGAACTCTTTTTTTAATTCTTTTTCTTTAGATTTGATGCATTTTTTCCGTGACCGCTTATCTGTCAAACCCGATAATTGCTTATTCAATTCGTTTAAAATAATTCCTGATTTTCGCGCATAAGGATAAGTTACATAAACGGCGTTTCTAAGCCGGTTGTATTTTGCCAGTGCTTCCCTTTGTGCAAAAGTTAATTTACATTGGATATAAATATTGGAAATCGTGGTGCAGGTAATGGTGTCGCCATTGTAAATAATCGCGGTTAGCTTTATGGTGTCAAGGTTGTTATTAAACTGCGCTTTCGCCGTATGATTCGAAATGATCATTCCAACGAAAAAAATAATTTTAATAAAATTGCAATTGGGTTTAATAAATCGCATGTTTAAATATACAATTTTGATTCATAATTTTATACCATTTTATTTGTTTGGTAACCCGATTTTTTTTGTTGTAAATGTTAAAACAAATTTTCCTAAGATGAGTTTGAGAGGTATTAGAGGTTTGTGAGGTTTGAGAAGTTTAAGAGGTTTGTGAGGTTTGAGATGTATAGTAGGGGTTGAAAATCTTCAACCCCTAAATGTTGTTCAAAAGGTTGGAAGCATCTTCCAAAAATCTGCATCTAAGTTTAAAAAAACTTCGTGCCTTTGCGCCTTCGTGTGTCAAAAAAATGCTGCAAGCATTTCGACTTTGTGTCATTTGTTTGTGTTTCAATCCCTTTGCGTCTTTGCTTCTTTGCGAGCTTTGCGCGAAACAAGAAAGGTTTAAGTCGCTTCGCTGGTTTAATTGTTTAATGGTTTAATGGTTGGATGCATCTTCCCAATTTTGCAACTTTGTTTTATAATAAAACTTCGTGTCTTCCTGTCTTTGTGCCTTTGTGTTTAAAAAAAATGCTGCAAGCATTTCAACTTTGCGTCCTTGCTCCTTTGCGCGCTTTGCGCGAAACAAAAAAACGAATAACTTTAATTCGCTAGCAGAAACATGTAAAACAATCCAATAAACGCCATCAGCAAAATAAGCCCAGATAAACGATTCGAGAATTTTGCCCTGTAAACGGAACTCATTAATAAGCCCATTGCCATTATGATTAAGCCCAACCATACCAAATTGATATATGGAAAAACATATGATTTTACAGTTACAAAATCTATAAGTTGATCGGATTCTTTTATCCCGATTTTTATTTTATGATTTTCACTTACCCCAGCAAATTTCACAAATAAATTTTGTGCATAAACCGTATCGTCTATTTGTAATATCCCCAAACTATCTGCTATGATCATCGGATAAGCATCAAAATGCATGCTGTCTTTACTTACAAATTGTATTTCGGCCTGTAAGGCGATGTCGTTTTCTCCAAATTTGTATTTCGAATTGGCTGGATTTTTTTCAACTTTTTTCAATTCGAAATATCCATTGCTGTAATAACTTTTTTCGCCTTCGCCAATTTCTATTATTTTAAATTGTGTGGTATCTTCTTTGTTTTCTTTGCCCAATGCAAAGGAGATATAAGTAAAAATATCTTTTGTTAAATATGATTTAGTATCCGGATTGCTGCTCATGTTGTTGTCCTTCATCATATACACATCTGGCTGTAAAACAAAACGTTCTTCCACTTTGGATGTTGTTTTATCCTTTTTTTCGAAATTCAAAAGATAAAAGTTTCTACCTTTCTCATGTCCGCTCGAATCTTTGATATATGAAACTTGATAGTCGCCCATTTTGGTGGGCACTTCACGAATTAAGGTGAGGTTTTCGGTGGGATCCTCTTCTTTTTTGGACATCGGATCTTTACCAATGGGAACGTTGATCCCATTTACTTTACTATCACTGATTACCGTTTTATTGCTACTCGAAATCAACATACCTATAATCATCAATGCAAATCCAAAATGGGCAATAGAGGCGCCTGCTGGTTTTAGATTGTTTTTTAAAACCAACGAAATGTACATAATATTAGATATTGCTGCATAAATTGAAGAAAATAATGCGATGTAAATGGCTACTAAAAACCCTATTCCATGTTTGTTGAAATGAATGGGATAAAAAATAAAAATTAAAGTCGCCATTGCGATTGATACAATTATTGGGAATTTAATTTTGCTAATTAAGTAGTTACGACTTGTGTTTTTGTATTTTAAATACTGGGTTATTGCAGTTAGAAATCCAATGAAAATAGACACCATAATCATCACCTTGTTATACAAAAATTCTGCATCTTGTGGCATCGCCAGTGGTCCTTTATGAATACGGATAATTAAGTCCTTTAATAAAGGGGTTTTGCTATATACAGGTATCGAAGTAATTAATATTATAAATAATGCCGATAAAAAAAGAAGCAGCGATCCTATAAACATGTAAAATTCTCTTGAGCTGGTTTCTTCTTCTGTATGTATCGCTGGGATTTTTTTATAATGCTTAAAAAATAAAATAAATATTGGTACTGCAAATGAAAGGACATACAGGCCAATCATAATGTTGATGGCTTTTCCCGCTTCTGTAAATGCATGTACAGAAGTATCGCCAAGAATACCAGTTCGGGTTAAAAAAGTAGAATACAATACAAAAATAAAAGTGAGCATGGCAAACAAATAACTTGCCCTTAAAGATCTTCCGGTTGCATTGAAAATAAGCATGGTATGTATTCCCGCTATTAATATTAACCATGGAACTAATGAAGCATTTTCAACCGGATCCCATGCCCAATATCCACCAAAACTTAATGATTCATAAGCCCACTTGCCGCCCATCATAATGCCAACGCCCAATACACATGCACTCATTAAAGCCCATGGCATCGCAGGTTTTACCCATTCTCCAAAACGTTTTGTTTGTAATCCAGCATAAGCAAATCCAAAAGGAATTATTGTTGAAGCAAATCCCAAAAATAAAATAGGAGGATGTATAACCATCCAATAATTTCGGAGCAAAACATTTAAACCCATTCCATCTTTTATAAAAGTTAAATAGTTGGGTTGAGAAAAAATGGGGGCGATGATTTCATTTCTAGTTAATGTAAATGGACTATTTCCAATTCTGACATCAAAAAAGTAAATCCCTAAAATCATGAACATCAAAAAAAGTTGGGCTAAACTTATAACCGACATAATGGGCGCTTTCCAAATAGTGTGATGCGCTTCCTTTTTATTGAAAATTACAAATGTTCCCAACACGGCATGCCAAATCGACCATAGTAAAAAACTACCTTCTTGGCCTTCCCAAATACATGACAATAGAAACTTAGATTCTAATTCTTTCGATGCATGCTTGTAGGCATACATGTACTCGAAATAATGATTATAACAAATGAAGAAAATGATTGAAAAAACAGCAATGATGCTTAAGAAATGGATGATGAAATTTATCTTTCCAAATCTTTGCCAATCGTTTTTTTGTGCTAAATCTGCTTTTGTAGAAGCCACCCCATACGATATCAACGAAATAAGTGATGATACCAACGCTAGTATTATAAAAAAATGTCCAATTTGTCCGGGTAATAAATGCTCTCCTTCGAATTTAATCATTGCAATTGTTTGATTGTACTAGTTTTTTGTTGTTTGATCTTCCATTTCTTTTTCAAGCATTTTTTTGTCGTCTTTGTATTTACTAGGACATTTCAACAAAATATCCTGACAATCGAAATGGTCTACTTCCATTTTACCCTTTAATACAATACGCTCACTTTTTTCTAAATCACCAGGCTTGCTATTATGGTAAATAACTTTTGTTTTTCCACCCAAACTATCAATGGCATAAAAAGATAAGTAATTGGGGTTTTTGATTGGGTCGTAAGTGATTGGCTCCGATTTATCCAATTTTGCAATTAGGTGCACAAACTTTCCTTGTTTATTCTTCGCAGAATTTATAGTGTCATATGTTGAAAAATCAACAGAAAAAACCAGAAGTCCAACAATTAGAGCTACAATGCCAATTAGGATGATGATATGTGTACGTTTCATGGTGTAAATTTTTAATTTAAAAGTAAAAATGCAAAATTAAAAAAGCGTAATAAACATGGAAGGCATAAAATTGTTGACTCCTATTTTTTTACTTTTTACTTTTGAATTTTGAATTTGAAAAGCCCTTGTGATAAATCTTGATAGATTAATAAATAGGCTTTTTGGGCATTTTCGATGCCAAAGGTAATTAAAACAAATAGAGTATTATATTGTTCATTTTTTTTAACGGATAAAAAATTGTTCGATTATCTTTGCTCCGAATTTTTCAAAACATTATCATGACAGACCTTTCCGCTTTCGACCCCAACTCTGTTGGCAATCCCAATAATAATATTTTCGGACTTCCTTTTTCAGAAAGTGATGCTCGATTGATTATTTTACCCATTCCATGGGAAGTAACGGTGAGTTACAATGCAGGAACAGCAAGGGCCCCAGACCATATTTTTACAGCAAGTTTGCAAGTGGATTTATACGACCCTGAATATACAGATGCTTGGAAACAGGGTTTTTTTATGCGCATGCCCGATAAAAAAATTCTAACCAAAAGTGATTATCTCCGTAAAGAGGCTGAATTGTATATCAATTATATATCTCAAGGTGAATTGGTGGAAAACAATAAGTTCATGACCAAAACACTAAAAGAAATCAATCAAGGAAGTTTGTTTTTGAATGATTGGGTGTATGAGCAAACTTCTGCATTATTAAAAAAAGACAAACTCGTTGCCTTATTAGGTGGAGATCATAGTACGCCTTTTGGTTATTTTAAAGCCATTGCTGATCAATTTCCAGAGTTTGGAATCTTACAAATTGATGCGCATTGCGATTTAAGAAAAGTTTACGAAGGATTTAATTTCTCTCATGCTTCCATAATGTATAACGCTTTGGAAAACATTCCCGCAATTAAAAAACTGGTTCAAGTAGGGATACGTGATTATTGCGAAGAAGAATTGGATTACATCAATAACAGCAACGGCAGGGTAGTAACGTATTTTTATAGAGACATCAAACACCGTCAATACGAAGGAGTTACTTGGAAGAAAATCGTTGATGAAATTATTGCAAATTTGCCACAACATGTTTTTGTAAGTTTTGATATTGATGGGTTAGACCCTAAATTATGTCCGCATACCGGAACCCCCGTTCAAGGCGGATTTGAAACAGAACAAGTGTTTTATTTGCTCAACAAATTGCATCTTTCAGGAAAAAAAATCATTGGTTTCGATTTAAATGAAGTAGGGGTGAGCCATAATGAATGGGATGAAAATGTGGGTGCACGTGTTTTATATAAACTCTGCAATTTGTTAACCATAAGCAATCCACAAAATGGATAAAATAAGTGTTGTAATACCCAACGAAAAAAAGAACGGTCATAAGCTGTCCATTTTTTTTATTGCAATTATAAACATGATCGGCTTTTTGTATTTTATTTTCAATAACGCGTTCGGAAGCCTATCGTATGTTTTTGCATTTTTGGGATTTATTTCAATTCTCCCTCCGCTTTGCGCTTATTTTATTTTTAAGAAAAGTCAGGATACGCATATTGCCCAAATTGTAATGGGAATTTTATTCGCCTCAATTTGTTGGATGTTTGAAGGGTTATTTCCAGTTGGGTTATTAAATATGGCTTTTGCTATTTTTGGGCTAAAAATCATTCGTAAACTAGAAATCGTATTTAATGAAATCGGTGTTATATACCCTTCTTTTCCCAAAAAAATATTTACCTGGATTGAAGTAGAGCAAGTAATTTTGAAAGATGGGATGCTTACCATAGATTTAAAAAATAATAAACTCATTCAGTTTGTAATTTCTAACCAAGAAAACAACTTGGATGAAGCTCAATTTAACGAGCGTTGCAAACAATTACAAAATCAAATTTCAAATCAATAAATCAATGTCAATACTAAACGAATCACCTTTTCTACTTTATTCAGATGGGGAAGGAAACATTTCTGAAGATACCAGTTTGTATGTAGTAGGAAGAAGTGGTTGGGATGCATATCCTGTTCCTGTAGAAGATTGGATTGAGTTGCCCGAAGGTGGTCAATTGTATGAGTTGCCCGGTAGAAAAGGCATTGGCATTGATGTGAAATCTGGTGAAATGAGATTGTGCGAAAAAGGATGGGCTGTTGCGGCTTTCATTCCGCCTGCGCATACAGGCTTGTACATGGCGGCTTATGAATCTCTACCAGAAGCACCTACATTACCTCTATTTTGTTACACCGCTGCAGGTTGGCAAAATGAAAAGTTTTTTGTTACTGCGGTTAGAATTGAAAAAGATATTCGCCAAGAAGCGGAAGGGTATGATGATGATCAAATTGAAGTTGGACATAATCATCTTTTAATTGCTTATCCCAATAATAGACTGGTGCAGCATTTGATGGAGAACTGTTGCATGACGTACACTTGTCCTGCTGCTAGAAACCTAGCTTTAGGTCGTTGGGAATGTCCGGTTCCTGTGTCGCCAGCTTGTAATGCCAATTGTATTGGATGTATTTCTTTTCAACCCGAAACGGAAGAGATATTTAGTACGCAAGACAGACTCACCTTTAGGCCTACAGCCGAAGAGATTGTAGAGTTTACGGTACCTCATTTGGAAACGGCACCTTTTCCAATCATTAGTTATGGTCAAGGTTGTGAAGGCGAGCCACTGTTGATGTGGGAAACCATAAAAGAATCCATCATAGAAATTAGAAAACATACTTCAAAAGGAAGCATTAACATCAATACCAATGGAAGCAAACCCGATGCGGTAAAAGCCCTTTGTGAGGTTGGATTAAATAGCATTCGCGTAAGTACAAATTCTGCTAGAAAAGAAATTTATTCGTCATATTATTTACCCAATAATTATCAGTTTGAAGATTTAATTGAAAGTTTAAAAGTTGCCAGAAGTTTTGGCGCTTGGACAAGCATAAATTATTTCGTATTCCCCGGTATGACGGATTCTGTTGCGGAGTATGAAGCACTACGAAAACTAATCAAGGAAACGGATTTATGCATGATTCAATGGCGAAATTTCAACATTGATCCCGATTGGTATTTGGGCAAAATAAATGTTTCAGATACTGGCGAATGCATTGGCGTAAAGCAAATGATGGAGCTGATTAGAGAAGAATTCCCTAGTTTGAAATTCGGTTATTTTAATCCTTCAATCGAAAGAATAAAAGGGGATTATGAGAAGGATTTTGCGAGAGGGGAGGTTTAAGACGTTTATGAGGTTTGAGAGGTTTTTGATGTTCAAAAGGTTCAATTTGTTCAATAAGTTCAAAAGGTTGAGGATGCTTTTCAATTTTATGCGCATCTATCAAGAATGTAATAAGTTTGATGTTTGGCGTTTGGTGTTGGAACGAACTACAATCCAGTATCCATCCATCCTACCTGTACTCCCCAAATTCATTTCTCAATACATCTGCAATTTCGCCGAGCGTGCAATAGTTTTCAACGCATTCCAACACAACAGGCATAAGATTTTCGGTTGTTTTTACAACTGCAGCTAATTTTGATAATGAAGCTTGAGCTGCGTCGTTATTCCTTTTTTGTTTTAAACTATTCAGTTGATCGGTTTGCATTTTTTGTATGCTGTCATCAATTTTAAAACCCGGAATTTTTTCATTATCCGCAGTTTTGAATTTATTAACCCCTACAATTATTTTTGTTTCTTGTTCGATATCTTTTTGATATTGATACGCACTTCTTGCAATTTCTTCTTGCATAAAACCCGATTCTATAGCTTCAACACTTCCGCCCATAGCATCAATGGCTTCAATCAATTTCCAAGCTTCAGCTTCCACTTCATCCGTTAATGACTCTACGAAATAACTTCCCGCTAATGGGTCAACCGTATCTGCGGTTCCACTTTCAAAGGCGACAATTTGCTGTGTTCTTAGGGCAATTTTTGCAGCTTCTTCAGTAGGTAAACTTAGCGCCTCATCGTAGCCGTTAGTATGTAATGATTGTGTGCCTCCCAATACGGCAGCGAGGGTTTGAATGGTTACACGGCTTACATTATTCATCGGCTGTTGAGCGGTAAGCGTGCTTCCGCCCGTTTGGGTATGAAAACGAAGCATCATTGCTTTTTCATCAGTTGCCCCTAATTCTTTCATCATTTTTGCCCACATTCTTCTTGCAGCTCTGAATTTTGCCACCTCTTCAAACAAATTGTTATGTGCGTTAAAGAAAAAAGATAGTCTTTTTCCAAACACATTTATATCCAATCCTTTTTGCTGTGCAGCTTGCACATATGCCTTGCCGTTACTCAATGTAAATGCAATTTCTTGAACAGCCGTACTTCCTGCTTCTCTGATGTGATATCCAGATATAGAAATCGTATTCCATTTTGGCAACGCTTTACTGCACCATTCAAATATATCCGTAATGATGCGCATTGATGGCTTTGGCGGATAAATGTATGTTCCTCTTGCCGCATACTCTTTCAAAATATCATTCTGAATCGTACCAGAAATGTTATTCAAATTAGCACCTTGCTTCTTTGCGAGCGCTACATAAAATGCCAATAAAATAAAGCCCGTTGCATTGATTGTCATTGACGTTGAAACACTTTCCAAATTAATGCCTTCAAATAGTTTTTCCATATCTTCCAAGCTATCAATAGCCACCCCAACTTTACCTACTTCACCATCAGCTAATGGGTGGTCGCTATCGTAACCAATTTGAGTGGGCAAATCAAACGCCACACTCAAGCCACTTACCCCTTGATTCAATAAATAATGATATCGCTTGTTGCTTTCTGCTGCCGTGGAAAATCCGGCATACTGACGCATTGTCCATAATTTGCCACGATACATAGAAGATTGAACGCCTCTTGTAAATGGAAATTCGCCTGCTTTTGATTCATCTGCTTTTTTGAAATCAGCAGACGTATAGGTTTCTTTGATTTCGATTCCCGAATCAGTGGTTA
The DNA here is from genome assembly GCA_009885535.1 of Chitinophagaceae bacterium. Taxonomy (GTDB): domain Bacteria; phylum Bacteroidota; class Bacteroidia; order Chitinophagales; family Chitinophagaceae; genus Ferruginibacter. The sequence goes on from VFKL01000109.1 coordinate 48,093, forward strand.
CTTTATTTTCAGACATATTCGTGCGTTTAATTCAATATTTGTTTTGCTTCTGTTTGAAGAGCAGATAATACAATACCATTCATTTCGGCATTTGGGGTATTGCTGTATTCAATGATTAATTTACTCAAATCTAATGCAGTAGCTGCTGGCGAAAGACTTGCAGTGATGTGATGTATAATGTAAATGTTTTGGTCTTTTAATCTTGTAATAGCATTCCAAACTTCAGGACTAACATAAACCTGTTGACTGATATTGTATTCAAATTCCGTTTTGATGGATTCGGTCAACGCAAAATGTAAATCTGAAGCACTCATGCCAGGTTGATTGATGCGATTGATTAAATTCGCCAATCCACATCTTTCTGCAAACATGGTTAGTCTTTCCAAGGCTTGCAACTTCATTCTATTTCCTTCATGATTAATGATTGGAATTTCGGACTGTTGTTTAGTATATGCTTTGAATTCTTTGTAAAAAATGATAACTAAAGCAACAGTTGCCAATTCCATTAACAAAGCAACGTAGATGAAAAAATCTTGAAACATATGTTTAATTTATAGTTGCAAATGTAATTAAGTCATTTCAACTTTTTCCTTGTTTCGAAAATTGCTTTTATTTAAAACTTAAAAATGAATGTACTTTTGTAAAAATAAAAATTATGGAAACAGTTACTATGGCTCCGGTTCAGTTTACATTATCTGCGATTGCAGAAATAAATAGATTAATGCATTCTGATGATTTTGATCAAAA
>VFKL01000043.1 GCA_009885535.1 Chitinophagaceae bacterium
GCGCAAAGCTCGCAAGGGAGCAAAGACGCAAAAGTTTTTTGACACGAAGGAGTTGAAACACGAATGCGCGTAAACGCGATTTTTTTGACACTAAGGCACTAAGGCTCAAAGACACGAAGTTTCTTTGAAAGAAAGATGCTAATAAATGGAAAATGCTTCCAACCTTTAAACCCTTAAACCATTAAACCAGCGAAGCGATTTAAACTTTTTTCTAGTGTAATATACTTCCAACCTTTTGAACCCATTGAACGCATTGAACCTTTTGAACAAAACCTCTCAAACCTCACAAACCTCACAAACCTCTTCACGTTACCACCCCTTACTACTGACTCCATTTTGCTTTTTTAAAAAATACAAATGTTTGTTTTCAAAATAATCAAAACGTTCAGACTGTGCGTTTATTTTTATTGGAACGATGTTGAAATTAGAAAATACAGATGTGTTGTTGAGGTTTATTTCTGTATAACGTGGCTGTATATTTTGGGCTAAAAATCGAGAAAAAACATACATGGTTTCAAAGCCTTTATAAACAGCTTCTGTAGGAACGCCTTTATATTTTTCCAAATATTCTTTTTGAATAATGCTACTAAAACGATCTGTTTTATTATTGAAATAAGGTGAAGTATAAAATATAGGAAAATCAGATAGCTTTGATTTGTTTTTGCTTCCAAATGCATTAAAGCTTTCCCAATTGGGCATCCCAATAAGTTTTATATTATACTTTATTTTACATGTTGTCAAGAATTTGCAAATATCTATAGCAAAGCTTTCGTCCAAGCTTCCAGCAATAATAATGTTTAAACGCGTGCTGTCTAAACTGTTTTTAATTAGGTAAATATTGCTATCTAAATGAATGGTTTGAATGTTTAGTAATGCTTTCTTATCGGGCTTATTTATATGATGAAAATAATTGGCAATTCTATCTTCTTGACTACCGGATTTACGAACATGAATTATTTTTTCATTGGTATTGGTTTGTAGCAAATACGAAAAAATAGCTTCGCAATGGGTTTTTAGTGTTGTGTTTAAAATAATAAAAAATGGGTTTTGTGTAATGCCGGCATCATTTGGGAAAATAGCTGAAACCAATGGGATTTTTTTTCTTAAAGCAAATTCAGATAATACAACAAGCTCCTTATCCTTTACAGCAGCTATAATCAATTCAATATCATCCAAATTATTATTTTCAATTAATTTTTGAATACTTGTTGAATCAGATTTTGAATCATAAAAATAGGTTTCAATTTGGCAGTTTTTAATGGGAAAACTGTCTAAAGCAATCATTGCTCCCTGTACAAATCCGATTCCTGGCAATGTAAATCGAGGGAAATTTTTACCATATCTGTAATTTTTACCTATAAATGCAGAATCTAGATAAATGGGTGAAAATACAGCGATTTTGTACTTTTTTATTGTTGAATTGTCTTTTGTTTGGGCATTTGTCAGGTTGAAAATAAAGCAAAAAACAAATAAAAGAATGTAACCAAATCTGTTCATGAATAAAATGCATTTAATATGGGTTAAAGCTATTACTTTTTTGTATGACATCATTTTTTTTCAAATAAAGTAAAATTGAATTCAATTATTCCCATTCTATTGTAGCTGGTGGTTTGCTGCTAATATCATAAACAACCCGGTTTATACCCTTTACTTGATTTATGATTTCGTTTGATACATCAGCAAGAAATTCATAAGGCAAATGAGCCCAATCTGCGGTCATTCCATCAACAGAAGTTACGGCACGCAAAGCAATCGTGTATTCGTAAGTTCTTTCATCACCCATTACACCCACGCTTTTTACAGGCAATAAAATGGCACCTGCTTGCCAAACCTTATTATAATTTCCGGATTGCTTTAATTGATATGTAAAAACAGCATCTGCATTTTGTAAAAGCAGCACTTTATCTTCGGTTACTTCTCCAAGTATTCTAATACCAAGTCCCGGACCAGGAAAAGGATGTCTATTCAATAAATTTTCTGGAATCCCAAGTTCAGCACCAATTTTTCTTACTTCATCTTTAAATAAAGACCTCAACGGCTCAACCAATTTTAATTTCATGGTATCGGGTAATCCGCCAACGTTGTGGTGCGATTTAATGGTAACTGAAGGGCCATGTACAGAAGCCGATTCAATGACATCAGGATAAATGGTTCCTTGGCCTAAAAAACTGATATCTGTCAATAAATGGGATTCTCGATCAAATATTTCGATGAATGCTGCTCCTATAGCTTTTCTTTTATCTTCAGGAAGTGTTTTGCCCGCTAGTTTGGTATAAAAATGTTCCCTTGCATCAACGCCTTTTACATTTAAACCCAATTGTTTGTATATATCAAGAACTTCGTTAAATTCATTCTTACGTAAAAGTCCATTATCTACAAAAATGCCGTAAAGATTTTCGCCGATGGCTTTGTGAATCAATGTAGCGGCAACAGTACTGTCTACGCCGCCACTTAACCCCATTACCACTTTTGAATCACCCAGTAATGTCTTTAGATTTTCCACAGTTTCTGTAATAAAATGTGCCGAAGTCCAACTTTGTGAACATTGGCATATTTGAATCAAAAAATTATGGATTATTTTTTTTCCTTCTGTAGAATGATAAACTTCAGGATGAAATTGAAGGCCGTAAATAGGGTGGGAGGCTGTATGATCTCCACTTTTAAATGCTGCAACGGGTATACTTTCGGTAGTGCCTAATAGAGAAAAACTTTCTGGAAGTTGTTTTATGGTGTCACTGTGACTCATCCAAACCTGAGAGTTGACAGGAATGTTTTGTAAGAAAATATCTGCAATTTGCACGGATAAATTTGCCCGTCCATATTCTCTTTTGTCGCTTTTTTCAACAAGCCCACCAAAAGCTTTTGCGGTTAATTGAGCACCATAACAAACGCCAAGAACCGGAACTTTATCCGCAATAGATTTAATGTCAACATTGGGTGCATTATCTTCATTAACCGAACAAGGAGAACCAGACAGAATAACACCTTTAATGTTTTCGTTGAAGTTTATTGACTTATTGAAAGGGATGATTTCGCAAAAAACAGAAAATTCTCTAACAACACGGGCGATTAATTGGGTATACTGTGAACCAAAATCAAGGATTATTATTTTTTCCATAATGAAAGCAAAGGTAATTGTTTTGGTTTTTTAAAGTGATGTATTATAAGTAAAAATTAAAAATTTAAATGTCAAAATGGTTACTTCTAAATCTAATTTTTTACTTTTTACTTTTCAATTCAAAGGGCTGAAAAAAAATATTTTGAATAATTTTGAAAATAATTTAAAAATAACTTTGCAGATAAAAAAACTACCCTTACCTTCGCACTCCAAATTAAAAAACGGATTTTTAAAAGTTCTTTTTATATGTCACAACGAATCAGAATAAAATTACAGTCTTACGATCACAATCTAGTTGATAAATCAGCTGAAAAAATTGTAAAAACTGTTCGCAGTACAGGTGCAGTAGTAACAGGTCCAATTCCTTTACCTACACACAAAAAAATATTTACGGTATTGCGTTCGCCACACGTAAACAAAAAAGCGCGTGAGCAATTTCAATTGTGTACGCACAAAAGATTGTTAGACATTTACACCAGTACAAGCCGTACGGTTGATGCTTTGAGTAAATTAGATTTACCAAGTGGTGTGGATGTTGAGATAAAAGCTTAATGAACCTTCCTGAAAACAGGATAGGCATTTGGTAAGATCTTAAAAAATAAAATATGAACGTCTAAGTCTCACTTCAACGGAGAGACCGCTGGGCATAAAATAAGATACAATGAAAAGTATTATTGGAAAGAAAGTTGGCATGACCAGCATCTTCGATTCGACAGGCAAGCAAACTGCCGTTACGATTATCGAAGCTGGGCCATGTATCGTAACACAAAAGAAAACCGTTGAAACAGACGGTTACAATGCACTTCAAATCGCATTCGGCGACAAAAAGGAAAAACACTCCACAAAAGCAGAAATCAATCATTTCTCAAAAGCTAATACAGCACCAAAAAGATTCGTAAAAGAAATTCGCGATAGCGAAATGAGCCAAAATGTTGGTGAATCAATTACATTAGATATATTTTCGGAAGGAGATAAAATCGAAGTAGTGGGTACAACCAAAGGTAAAGGTTTTCAAGGTGTTGTAAAACGTCACGGATTTAGTGGTGTTGGTCAACAATCTCATGGACAACACGATCGTCAAAGAGCACCGGGTTCAATCGGTAACTCATCCGATGCAAGTCGTGTATTCAAAGGAATGCGCATGGCCGGACGTATGGGAGGTGACAGAGTTAAAATGAAAGGTTTGAAAGTAGTTAAAATATTTGCTGAAAAGAACTACATCTTAGTTAGTGGGTCAGTTCCTGGTCATAACGGATCAATTGTACTTATTCAGAAATAATAAATAATTCAGATTTTTTCAGCGATTAAATAACCAAGCAATGCAAGTAGATATTTTAAACATAAATGGAGAAAAAACCGGTAGAACAATTGAACTTCCGGAAGAAATCTTTGGAATCGAACCAAATGATCATGTGATTTATTTAGCGATAAAGCAATACCAAGGCGCTCAACGTCAAGGAACGCACAAAGTTAAAACACGTGCGGAAGTTAAAGGATCTTCTAAAAAACTACACAAGCAAAAAGGTACAGGTGGTGCACGTAAAGGTAATTTACGTAACCCATTATATAAAGGTGGTGGTACTATTTTCGGACCAAAGCCGCATAGATACGAAACGAAATTAAATCGTAAAGTAAAGGATTTGGCAAAAATGAGTGCGTTGGCTTACAAAGCAAAAGAAAATGCAATTGTTGTAATGGAAGATGTAACATTAGATACACCAAAAACAAAATCATTTGCAGGAATCATAAAATCATTGAACATTGGAAAAAACAAAGCCTTGTTTGTTATTCCAGAATATGATGATGTAATGTACAAGAGCTTAAGAAACGTTCCTGGTGTGGATGGATCAGTGTTAAGCGACATGAATACCTACGATATTTTAAATGCAAATTTGTTGGTATTAACTGAAAAGGCAGCAAAATTATTTACTGAATTAGAAGAAGAAACAGCATAATATAATTTGAAAATTAAATACTTTCAAACGAATCATTATCAAAACATTAATAAAAGAATATGAAACTTTCTGACGTTTTAATAAAACCAATTTTATCTGAAAAAGCAAATAAGCAATCAGAAAAATTCAATCGCTATGCTTTTGTAGTAGATAGAAAAGCAAACAAGCTTGAAATTAAAAAAGCTGTTGAATTATTTTATGGCGTACAGGTTGAAGAAGTGAATACTATGGTTGTTCCTTCTAAATTAAAATCAAAATATACTAAAGCGGGTTATATCGTTGGTCGCAAACCTGCGAAGAAAAAAGCTATGGTAACAATTGTTGCCGGCGAAACGATAGATTTATACTCAGCAGTATAGATTATAAAATAATTATTCATGAATGGTGGTCAACACCGCAAAGTTTTGACAAAAAAAAGAAATTAAAATGGCATTAAGAAAGTACAAACCAATTACAGCAGGAACCAGATGGAGAATAGGTAATGCGTATGCTGAAATTACTACGAATATTCCTGAAAAAACTTTGGTTGAAAAACAAAAGAACACAGCAGGTAGGAACTCACAAGGTCGTCGTTCTATGAGATATATGGGTGGTGGAAATAAAATCATGTATCGTATTATCGACTTTAAAAGAAATAAAAAAGAAATCCCAGCTACAGTTAAAACGATTGAATACGATCCAAATCGTACGGCATTCATCGCTTTATTATCTTATGCTGATGGTGAAAAACGTTATATACTTGCACCTCAAGGGTTACAAGTTGGTCAAACAGTAATGAGTGGAGATAATGCAGCTCCAGAATTAGGAAATGCATTAATGTTGAAATTCATGCCTCTAGGTACTAACGTACACAATATTGAAATGCAGCCTGGACAAGGTGGAATTTTAGTACGCAGTGCAGGTACTTCAGCACAGCTTACCAATAAGGAAGGAAAGTATGCAGTATTGAAAATGCCAAGTGGTGAATTAAGAAAAGTGTTGATTAATTGTTATGCTTCAGTAGGTGTTACTAGTAACAGTGATCACAACTTGGAAAGTATGGGTAAAGCTGGTCGTAATCGTTGGAAAGGTATTAGACCAAGAACGAGAGCAGTAGCGATGAATCCAGTAGATCACCCGATGGGTGGTGGTGAAGGTCGTGCATCAGGAGGACATCCTCGTAGTCGTAAAGGTAAATATGCTAAAGGAGAAATTACCAGAACAAGAGGAAAAGGATCTGACAAAATGATCATTCAAAGAAGAAACGGTAAAAAATTACCAAATAAATAATAATCTCAAACTTGTTAAAATATTCAGCAAAAACTGAAAAATAAACAAAAACCAATTTAAACATGGCTCGTTCGTTAAAAAAAGGTCCTTACATTGAAGCAAAACTAGAAATGAAAGTTTTGGCAATCAACGAAGGAAAAGCAAAAAAATCTGTAATTAAAACTTGGAGTAGAAGAAGTACAATTTCACCAGATTTCGTAGGTCAAACATTTGCAGTTCATAATGGTAACAAATTTGTTCCTGTTTATGTAACAGAATTCATGGTAGGACACAAATTAGGTGAGTTTTCACCAACAAGGAATTTCAGAGGTCACTCAAGTAAAAAAGGATAATAAATTTGTTTACGTATTTAAATAGATTATTCATTTAAATATTAAACTAAAAAAATAGTAAAAATGGAAGCAATTGCAAAATTAAACAACTACCCAACATCGCCTCGAAAAATGCGTTTGTTAGTAGATCTTATTCGTGGAATGAAAGTAGAAAAAGCATTGGCAGTATTGGAGCACAATCCAAAACATCCTGCTGTGCCTTTGCGCAAATTGGTTCTTTCTGCAATAAGCAATTGGAAGCAAAAAAATGAAGGTGCTGATGAATCTTCACTAATTGTAAAAACAATTTTCGTTGATGGAGCAAGAGTGATAAAGCGTATGCGTCCAGCACCACAAGGACGTGGTTACAGAGTTCGTAAACGTAGCAATCACGTAACTGTAATTGTAGATGCTTCAAACGTTGTATCTAAAAAAGCTTCAAAAAAAATTGAAAATGTAGAAGTAGTAGAAGCAGTTTAATTTAAAACAAAAGTCAAACACAAACTAATATTAAAAACCGAATATGGGTCAGAAAACAAATCCGATAGGAGCTAGATTAGGAATCATCCGTGGTTGGGATAGCAATTGGTATGCAAGTAAAAAAGATTATCCAATCAAATTAATTGAGGATGATAGAATAAGAAACTATCTGAATGCACGTATCAGTAAAGGCGGTATTGCAAAAATTGTGATTGAGCGCACATTGAATAAATTAATTATAACTATTCATACGTCAAAACCAGGGATTATTATTGGTAAAGGTGGTGGAGAAGTTGATAGAATTAAGGAAGAGCTTAAGAAATTAGTTGCAAAAGATGATGTACAAATCAATATTCTTGAAATTCGTCGTCCAGAATTAGATGCTCAAATTGTTGGCGATACCATTGCACGTCAAATAGAAAATCGTATTAATTACAAACGTGCAATCAAAATGGCAATTGCTTCTGCATTAAGAATGGGTGCTGAAGGGATTAAAGTTAAAGTAGGTGGTCGTTTAGGCGGCGCTGAGATTGCACGTAGTGAAGAAATCAAACAAGGTCGTACACCATTACACACTTTACGTATGGATATTGACTACGCTAGTTTATTTGCTTTAACAGTGTATGGCAAAATTGGAATCAAAGTATGGATTTGTAAAGGTGAGGTTTTAGGAAAAAGAGATTTAAATCCAAACGTTATAGCAGGAGCTAAAAATGATGGTCCAGAAAGAACAGGTGGTTTCGATAGAAGAGATGACAGAAGAGGTGGTGATGATAGAAGAGGTGGTGGTAGAGGTGGAGAAAGAGGTGGTGGAGATAGACGAAATTCAGGTAACACAGGAGGAAAAAGATAAAATGTGTTTTATAAATTAACACAAAAAAAATTAATAACATTAGTAAATTAGAATAAAATGTTACAACCAAAAAGAACCAAACACAGGAAAACCCAAAAAGGAAGAATGAAAGGTGATACAAAAAGAGGCGCTACGCTTGCTTTTGGAACCTTCGGATTAAAAGCGCTTGATAGTGTTTGGTTAACCAATCGTCAAATTGAAAGTGCTCGTCAGGCAATGACGCGTCACATGAAAAGAGAAGGAAACGTATGGATCAGAGTTTTCCCTGATAAACCAATTACAGCAAAACCTGCAGAAGTAAGGATGGGTAAAGGTAAAGGTAATCCAGAAGGATGGGCAGCTATTGTACAACCAGGAAGAATTTTGTTTGAAGCTGATGGGGTATCACCACAAGTAGCAAAAGAAGCATTCCATTTGGCAGCACAAAAGTTACCCATTCTAACTAAGTTCATAATCAGTCACGATTATCAAGGTGTTTAAAATATAATTACAATAGTTCACTATCAAATATTAGAAGATGTTAAAAAAAATTGATTTTGTAAATTCTTTAAAAGGTCTAAGCGATGTTGATTTAGCGGCAAAAATCAAGGAAGATGAAATTCGTATGAAAAAACTTTTATTTACACATGCTGTTTCACCGCTAGAAAACCCTCAGTCTATTCGTTCTTTAAGAAGAGAGATTGCACGTATGAAAACACAATTAAGAAAAATTCAAATTGGAGCATAATCCGATAAATTAAATAAAGATGGAATCAACAACAATAGTTAGAAATTTAAGAAAAACAAGGGTAGGTATCGTATCTAGTAATAAAATGGATAAGACCATTACTGTAAAAGTAGAGCGTAAAATCAAGCATCCACTTTATGGTAAATTCCTTAAAAAAACAACTAGTTTCCATGCTCATGATGAAAAAAATGAGTGCAGTATTGGCGACATGGTTAAAATTATGGAAAGCCGTCCTTTAAGCAAAACAAAACGTTGGAGATTAGTAGAAGTAGTTGAAAAAGTAAAATAATTTTTGAATAATAAAATATTCAAAACCCATAAAATAGTTGTTGATTTTATCAACCTTTAAAAGAAAAAAAAATGATTCAGCAAGAGAGTAGATTAACTGTAGCAGACAATAGCGGAGCAAAAGAAGTACTTTGTATTCGTGTTTTGGGAAATAGTGGTCAAGATTATGCAAAAATTGGAGATAAAATTGTTGTTACTGTAAAAGATGCCATGCCAGCAGGTGGTGTTAAAAAAGGTACAGTAAGTAAAGCTGTAATCGTTCGTACTGTAAATAAATTACGTCGTAAAGACGGATCTTACATTAGATTTGATGACAATGCAGTTGTATTGTTGAATAACTCTGATGAACCAAGAGGAACACGTATTTTTGGGCCAGTGGCTCGTGAATTAAGAGATAAAGGATACATGAAGATTATTTCACTAGCTCCTGAAGTACTATAATAACAACAGAATCATTAATAAGCAATAAGCTAAAAGCGAATAAAAATGAGTACAAGATTTAAACCAAAATTCAACATTAAAAAAGGAGATTCAGTAGTAGTGATTACTGGTGATGATAAAGATTTGAGTAAGCCTCGTTTAGTGTTGGAAGTTATCGTTGACAAAGCACGTGTCTTAGTAGAGGGTGTCAATATTGTTACAAAACATACAAAACCTTCAGCACAAAATACAAAAGGTGGGATTGTAAAAATTGAAGCACCAATTGCAATAAGCAATGTAATGTTGTGGGATGCTAAAACAAAGGGTCCATCAAAAATAACCAGAACAAGAGTTAATGGTAAACTAGTTAGAACCGCAAAAAAATCAGGGGAGGTAATCAAATAATGAGTACAAACAATAACATTCCAAGATTAGCAGTTAAGTATAAAAAAGAAGTTATACCTGCTTTAATGAAAAAATTTAGTTACAAAACTGTAATGCAAGCACCTAAAATCTCTAAGATTTGTTTAAATCGTGGGGTTAACGGAGCTGTTACAGATAAAAAACTAATTGATGTTGCTGTAGATGAACTATCAAACATCACAGGTCAAAAAGCTGTAGCAACAAATTCTAAAAAAGATATATCAAACTTCAAACTTCGTAAAAATATGCCAATTGGGGCTAGAGTAACGTTGCGTGGTGTTAAAATGTACGAGTTCTTAGATCGTTTGGTTTCTGTATCACTTCCACGTGTACGTGATTTCAAAGGAATCAATGATAAAGCATTTGATGGTAGAGGAAACTATACATTAGGTGTAACAGAACAAATTATCTTTCCTGAAATAGATATTGATAAAGTTAATAAAATTACAGGTTTAGATATCACTTTTGTAACCACAGCACAAACCAATGAAGAAGCATTTGAATTGCTTAAAGAAATGGGTATGCCTTTTAAAAACGTTAAAAAATCAGAAAACTAAAATATGGCAAGAAAATCGATTGTAGCCAGACAAGCAAAAAGAGCTAGAATGGTAGCTAAATTTGCAGCTAAAAGAGAAGCGCTAAAAGCAGAAGGTAATTATGCAGAATTGGATTTGTTACCAAAAAATGCTTCTCCCGTTCGCTTGAAAAATAGATGTCAGTTAACTGGACGTTCAAGAGGATATATGCGTCATTTCGGAATGAGTCGTTTAATGTTCCGCGATATGGCATTAGCTGGAAAAATTCCTGGCGTAAGAAAAGCAAGTTGGTAATATTTAATTGAATTTTCAATTATTATAATTACTACAAAACAGAACAACATTATTAAATCAATTAACATACATAACAATGGTAACTGATCCTATAGCAGATTATTTAACTAGAATTCGTAATGCTCAAATGGCTAATCACCGTATCGTTGAGATTCCTGCAAGCAATTTAAAAAAGCGTATCACTGAGATTTTATACGATAAAGGATACATCCTAAAATATAAATTTGAATCTGATTCAAAACAAGGGGTTATAAAAATCGCTTTGAAATATGATGCCAACACAAAATTGCCAATTATTCAAAGTTTAGAAAGAATTAGCAGACCAGGTTTGCGTTCTTATAAAAAACCTGACGAATTTAAACGTATCAAAAATGGTCTTGGAATCTCTATCGTTTCTACATCAAAGGGTGTAATGACAGATAAAGAAGCTAAAGCACAGAATGTAGGCGGAGAGGTTCTTTGCAGTATATTTTAATTAAATTAAGCCTTAAGCCTACTATACATGGCTGACCGCAACAAAAACTAAAAAATTAACAATTATGAGTCGTATAGGTAAAAAACCAATTGAAATTTCTACTGGTGTCACCATCAGCGTTGGTTCTGATAATCTAGTAACTGTCAAAGGTCCAAAAGGGCAATTAACCGAATCAATTGATAGAGATATTAAAATTGAAATTGTAGACAATATTGTAACGGTAGTAAGACCAACAGAACAAATTCGTCATCGTGCAATGCATGGTTTGTACCGCTCACTCATCAGTAACATGGTTAAAGGTGTTACAGAAGGGTTTAAAAAAGATTTAGAATTGGTTGGAGTAGGTTACAAAGCTGTTAGCACTGGTAACATTCTAGATTTAGCTTTAGGTTATTCTCATAACATTTTATTTGAAATTCCTAAAGAAATCAACATTACAACTTCACAAGAAAAGGGTAAAAACCCAATCATTTCTTTAGAAAGTGTAGATAAACAATTAATTGGACAGGTTTGTGCTAAAATACGCAGCTTACGTAAGCCAGAACCATACAAAGGTAAAGGTGTTAAATTCGTAGGTGAAGTATTAAGAAGAAAAGCAGGTAAGTCGGCAGGTAAATAATTAATCATTACACAATTCCTGGCAGCATCAGGAAAATAAATAAAAGAAAATGAACAATAAATCAAACGCTAGACAGAAAATCAGATATCGTATTCGTAAAAAAGTGAGTGGTACATCAGCTATTCCTCGTTTAACGGTTTTTAGAAGCAATACAGATATTTATGCTCAATTAATTGATGATAATTCTGGTACAACAATAGCCGCATCTTCATCAAAACAAAAGGACATCAATGCCCAAAAAGCGCCTAAAGTAGATAAAAGTAAAATGGTAGGAGAAGCAATCGCTAAAAAAGCAATTGAATTAGGTGTTAAAAAAGTTGTATTTGATCGTAGCGGATACGTTTATCATGGCAGGGTTAAAGCTGTTGCAGAAGGAGCTAGAGAAGGTGGTTTAAACTTTTAATACAACGCTTAAGATTTTAAAAATAGATTTATTTCAACATTCAAATAGAATAAATGTCAAACGTAATTACAAATAAAATGAAGGCCGGCGATCTTGAATTAAAAGAGAAAGTTGTTGCTATCAATCGTGTTGTAAAAACAACAAAAGGTGGTCGTGCTTTTAGTTTCTCTGCTCTTGTAGTTGTAGGAAACGAAGCTGGTGTAGTTGGTCATGGTTTAGGTAAAGCTAAAGAAGTTCAAGAAGCTATCACTAAAGGAATTGAAGATGCAAAAAAGAACTTAATTAAAGTTCCTGTAATGCATGGCACAATACCTCACGAACAATTAAGTAAAGAAGGTGCTGCAAAGGTTTTAATTAAGCCAGCCGCTCATGGAACTGGTGTAATTGCTGGAGGTAGTATGCGTGCTGTGTTAGAGTTTGCGGGTATCACCGACGTGTTAGCAAAAAACTTAGGATCTGCAAATCCACATAACGTAGTAAAAGCTACATTTAAAGCATTAGCTAGTTTACGAGAACCAATTTCTATTGCAAAAACAAGAAACGTTTCTTTGAAAAAAGTGTTCAACGGGTAATTATTTAGATTAATTTAATTTTCAAGTATGAAAAAGATAAAAGTAACACAAGTTAAAAGTGTAATTGATAGATCAGAACGTCAAAAAAGAACAATGGTCGCGTTAGGTCTAAAAAAAATGAATGCATCAGTTGAAGTAGAAGCTACACCTCAAATATTAGGTATGGTTACTAAAGTTCATCATCTGGTTAAGGTTGAAGAAATTTAAATTTCATTTACAAACTTCCACTTGATTGTAAATTAAATAAAAAAATATTTATTAATAAGCGAGGGGTGATTCCCCGTAAGTAAAAAATCAATAACATGAAATTACATACATTAAAACCAGCCGAAGGCTCAACACACAAAGAAAAAAGAATTGGACGTGGTGAAGCCAGTGGTAAAGGTGGAACATCTACAAAAGGTAACAAAGGTGGACAAAGTAGAGCAGGTTACAAAAGTAAAAAAGGTTTCGAAGGTGGTCAAATGCCAATTCAACGTCGTATTCCAAAACGTGGTTTTACAAACATTAATAGAATTGAATACAAAGTGATTAATGTAGGAAAAGTTGATCATTACGCTGAAAAATACGGTATTACAGAATTCAGTTTATCTAATCTTTATATTAACGGATTAATTGGTCAAACAGACTTAGTTAAAGTATTAGGAAACGGTGAAATCAAAGGAAAGTATACTTTCAAAATCAATGCTATTAGCGACAAGGCTAAAGAAGCTATTGAAGCTGCAGGTGGAACAGTAGAAATTGTAAAATAATTTCCCGATATTTGTTCGACACAATTTTTAAGTTGTGTCTTTTTTTATTTTTTGATAATTCTAAATCATAAAACTCTGTGAAGAAATTCATATCTACCTTAAAAAATATTTGGAGCATAGAAGAACTACGTAATAAAATTACATTTACAATTCTCTTGCTATTTATATATCGTCTTGGTTCATTCATCGTTCTACCAGGTATCGATCCCAACAAATTAAGTAACCTTAGCCAAAGCGCAAGCTCCGGAGTTTTAGGTTTATTAGATGCTTTCGTTGGTGGAGCTTTCTCTAAAGCTTCAATTTTTGCTTTGGGTATTATGCCATACATTTCGGCGTCTATCTTCATGCAATTAATGACTATCCTTGTCCCTCAAATGGCAAAAGTTCAAAAAGAAGGTGAAAGTGGAAGAAAGAAAATCAACCAATGGACAAGATATCTAACTGTTTTAATTACTGCTTTTCAAGCTGCTGCGTATATCGGTTATCTCAAAAGTCCATCAAACGCTGAAGCTTTAATTCCTGCCTACAGCAGTTTCTTCTGGGCATCAACAATTATTATTTTAACTGTTGGTACATTGTTTGTAATGTGGTTAGGTGAAAAAATTACAGATAAAGGTTTAGGAAACGGAACGTCTATCATCATTATGATTGGTATTTTAGCGCGTTTTCCTCAATCATTCGGACAAGAGTGGACAGCGCGTTTTGCAGAAAGAGGTGCAGGTGGTATTTTATTAATGTTGGTGGAAATTTTATTTTTAGTTGCTATTATAATGGGTTTAATTATGCTTGTTCAAGGCACAAGAAAAGTTCCAGTTGAATATGCAAAACAAATTGTTGGTAATCGTCAAACAGGCGGTGCTCACAATTTCTTACCATTGAAAGTTAATGCTTCTGGTGTAATGCCAATCATATTCGCTCAAGCGATTTTGTTTTTACCTACAATTTTTACGGGTTTCACCGGTGCTGGTTGGGCTAGACATTTTACAGATCATACAGATGTTATCTATATGATTGTATATTCAATATGTGTTATTGCATTTACATTCTTGTACACAGCTTTAATTTTCAACCCCAAGCAAATGGCTGAAGAATTAAAACAAAATAATGGATTTATTCCCGGCGTTATGCCAGGCGAACCAACTGCTGATTATATCGGTACAATAATGGATAGAATTACTTTACCAGGTGCTGTACTTTTAGCTATCGTAGGTATTTTACCAGGCTTATTTGAATTGTCATTAGGTATGTCTCAAGGTTTTGCAACTTTCTTTGGAGGTACTTCTCTTTTAATTATGGTTGGTGTAATTTTAGATACATTACAACAAATCGAAACACAATTATTAATGCGTCAATATGATGGATTAATGAATTCAGGTAGAATTCAAGGAAGACAACAACAAACTGTACCAAGTGGTATGTAAAAATAATATTTAAGACTTTAATATTTAAAACCCCGGCGATTTTCGTTGGGGTTTGTTTTAATAAACACTTTTTGATGATACAATATAAAACCAAAGAAGAAATAGAAATCATGCGTATCTCCTGTCTGTTGGTAGGTGAAGCACATGAAGCGGTCATTCCTTTTTTAAAACCAGGTATTTCCACCTTGAAAATTAATGAAATTGTAGAAACATTTATTTTAGATCAACAAGCGATGCCTTCTTTTAAAAATTATCATGGGTTTCCTTATGCTACTTGCATTTCAATGAATGATGCTGTCGTACATGGTTTTCCCGGGAACTATGAATTAAAAGATGGCGATATTTTGTCGCTTGATATTGGGGTTTTGAAAAATGGTTTTCATGGCGATAGTGCCTATACTTATGCCATTGGTGAAATTGATAACGAATTAAAACGCCTATTAAAAGTCACTAAAGAGTCTTTATATTTTGGTATTGAAAAAGCCAAAGCAGGTAATCGAATTGGTGACATCTCAAATGCCATTCAAGAGCATACAGAAAAAAAACATGGATTTGGGGTTGTTCGAGAAATGGTAGGTCATGGTTTAGGAAGAAAACTTCACGAAGACCCTCAAGTACCCAATTATGGTAAAAAAGGAAACGGTCCTAAATTAAAAGAAGGAATGGTATTAGCCATTGAACCCATGATAAATTTAGGGGTTAAAGACATTTTTCAATCGGAAGACGGATGGACCGTTTTAACGAAAGATAAAAAAGTATCTGCTCATTTTGAACATGATGTTTGCATTACAAAAACTGAACCTGATGTGCTATCTTCTTTTGAATTAATTGAAGCAGCGGAAAAAAAGAACATAAATCTAACTTGGAGTTATAATTAAAGATGGCCAAAACTAGTTTAACCTCCTAATTTAATGTTTGCACAAAATGAATAATAAAACCCTTGTTGTTATTGGAGGAGGCGCCGCAGGTTTTTTTTGTGCGGTAAATGCAGCTAAACTACAAAAAGGGCTAAAAGTAATTTTGCTTGAAAAGTATTCAAAATTGCTTTCGAAAGTTAAAGTAAGTGGTGGTGGTAGATGCAATGTTACCCATGCATGTTTTTCAATCAGCGAACTTGTAAAAAATTATCCAAGGGGTAACTCATTTCTCAAAAAAGCATTTCACCAATTTAATACAAATCATACCATTGAATGGTTTAATGAAAGAGGGGTTTCGTTAATTACCGAATCAGATGGCAGAATGTTTCCCAGTACAAATTCTTCTCAAACGATTATTGATTGTTTATTGAATGAAGCACAGAAATTTGGCGTAGAAATCATCATGAATGCAGACGTAAACAGTATTGATGTTTTATCGGCTAACCAATTTAATATCAATTACGCCAAAATAAAATCCATTCATGCTGATTTTATTTGTATCGCTTGCGGTGGTTTCCCAAAATCTGCACAGTTTGATTGGATGGGAAATTTAGGTCACACCATAATAAATCCTGTTCCATCTTTATTTACTTTTAATATTCCTAAAAATCCGATTACAGAATTAATGGGCGTTTCGGTTCCAGAAGCAACCGTGAAAATTATCGGTACCAAATTACAGCAATCTGGTCCGGTTTTGATAACACATTGGGGCTTAAGCGGTCCGGGTGTTTTAAAATTATCAGCATGGGCTGCAATTGAATTGGCACAAAAAAACTACCATTTCAATATCCAAGTCAATTGGCTTCCAGCATACAACGAAAATACATTGCTTGAAAAATTCAGGACGCTAAGATTTGAAATCGCCAATCAAAAAATTGCCAACAGAAATCCATTCGCAATTCCTTCTAGATTATGGTTGCATTTTCTCATTCAATCAAATATTAATGTAGACATCAGATGGGCCGATTTGCCTGCTAAAGAACAAAATAAACTCATCAAACTTTTATGCAGTTGCGAATTTGAAGTAAAAGGGAAAACCACTTTTAAAGAAGAATTTGTAACCTCTGGAGGAATAGATTTGTCTGAAATTGATTCATCAACATTACAAAGCAAAAAAATCCCTGGCCTTTATTTTGCTGGCGAAATTATTAATGTGGATGGCGTTACCGGAGGATTTAATTTCCAAAACGCATGGACTTCAGGGTGGATTGTGGCAGAAAGTGTTAGAGAGGTTTGTGATGTTTGAGAGGTTTGTGAGGTTGGATGTGTTCCAAAGTTTGAAAATGTTCCAAAGGTTCAATGAGTTCAAAAGGTTGGGATTTTCGATTGTAAATGGTCAAACCCCAAACCCCAAACCCCAAACCCCAAACACCAAACACCAAACACCAAACACCAAACCCCAAACACCAAACCCCAAACACCAAACCCCAAACCATATTGATTTAAAATTCCTATCTTGCTTTTCAATGAAAAAAATTGATCGATATATACTCTCAAAATATTTCACCACTTTTTTCTTTTGTCTGATTTTATTTACCACAATTGCGGTGGTTATAGACATTAGCGAAAAGACAGAGGATTTTACTCGTTCAGGCCTTTCGGCTAAAAGAATATTTCTAGATTACTACCTAGGATTTATTCCGCACATTGATGCCATGCTTTTTCCTTTGTTTGTGTTTATCTCTGTAATATTTTTTACATCTAAAATGGCTGGAAGATCAGAAGTGGTGGCTATTTTAAGCAGTGGCATTAGTTTCAAAAGATTTTTACTTCCTTTTGCTGTTGGCGGTTTTTTACTTACTTTTTTACTTTGGGGTGGCAATCAATTTCTTATTCCGAAAGCTAATGAAAAATGGGCAACGTTTGAAAAAAAATACACCAACAGAAGTATGGCTGCAACCTTACAGCAATCATCATACAAACAAAATGTATATTTTAGATTAGATGCAAATACTTACGCGAGTATTAAAGGTTACGATACCATCAGCAGATCGGGAACCAATTTATCTATTCACAAAATTGAAAACAATAAGCTAACGTATAACCTTAGGGCCATGAATTTCATTTGGGATACCATAAAACAAAAATGGTCGTTAAGTAATGTACTAGAAAGGTATGTGGATTCTAGTTCTGAACGCAATGTGTTTACGCAAAAGAAATTAATGAAATATTCTTTTAAGCCAATCGATCTAAGAAAAGACGATTATTTAAAAGACCAAATGACTTCAAGGCAATTGAATGATTTTATAAAACTCGAACGTATGCGCGGTTCAGAAATGCTAAATACGCTTGAGGTGGAACAGCAAAACCGAAATGCCATTCCGGTTTCTGTTTTTATCCTTACGCTTATTGGCGCAATTCTATCCTCAAAAAAAGTTCGAGGAGGAAGCGGCTTTCATTTAGCTATTGGTGTTGTAATTAGCGTACTTTATATTTTAATGAGCCGCTTCACAATCGTTTTTGCCACCCGGGGCAATTTCACACCTTGGATTGCAGCTTGGTTACCCAATTTTTGCTTTGGATTACTCACCATCTTCCTATATAAAAAAGCACCTAAATAATTTCAAAAACATTTATAAACTTTCTAATAAAACTTTTGTTTGACATTGTTTTGACACGTAATTTTACACGCCTTTTGATTTGTATTTCTACAAATTTTCTGTCAAACAAAAATCGAAAATCATATTTTTAATTAGCAATAAATAAACTATAAAATGGGCATTATTAAAGATCGTTTCAAAGCAAAAGCTGATATTGCTGCTGCAGAAATTAAATCCATCATCAAAGATCATGGAGATAAAAAAATTGGCGAAGTTACTTTGAGTCAGGTTTATCAAGGTATGCGCGGTATCACAGGATTGGTTACTGAAACTTCATTACTTGATGCCCAAGACGGTATTCGTTTTAGAGGGTATTCTATTCCTGAATTAAGAGAGAAATTAACGAAATATGCGGGAGGTTCAGAACCATTGCCCGAAGGTTTATTTTACTTGATGCTTATTGGCGAATTGCCTACGGATGATGACGTTCACCACCTTACTAGCGTTTGGCAAAGAAGAAGTCACGTTCCAAATCATGTGTTTGCTACTATTGAAGCTTTGCCGGTTTCAACACATCCAATGACTCAATTTGTGGTGGCTATAATGGCGCTTCAAACTGAAAGTCAATTTGCAAAAAACTATGCAAAAGGGATGAACAAAAAAGATTATTGGGAAGCCGTGTTTGACGATTCAATGGATTTGATTGCTCGTTTACCTAGAATAGCGGCTTATATCTACAGAAGAAAATATAGAAATGGGGAGCATATTCAACCCAACGGATTGTTAGATTGGTCGGGAAATTTTGCACATATGATGGGGTATGACAATGAGTCGTTTAAAGAATTGATGCGTTTATACATGGTGATACATGCAGATCATGAAGGGGGTAATGTTTCAGCACATACAACACACTTGGTTGGTTCTGCATTAAGTGATCCTTATTTGAGTTTTGCTGCTGGTATGAATGGACTTGCAGGTCCTTTACATGGGTTGGCTAATCAAGAAGTAATTAAATGGATTTTTGAATTAAGGGAGCAAATCGGTTCTGAATCACCAACTAAAGAACAAATTGAAGAATACGTGCGCAAAACATTGAGTGAAGGAAAAGTAGTTCCAGGCTATGGTCATGCGGTTTTACGTAAAACAGATCCAAGGTTTACGGCACAAATGGAATTCGGTAAAAAACACATGCCAGAAGATCCATTGGTACAAACGGTTTGGACCATTTACGATGCTGTTCCTCCAATTTTATCTTCTATCGCAAAAATAAAAAATCCTTGGCCAAATGTTGATGCACATAGCGGTGCACTTTTAGTTCATTATGGAATGGTAGAGTATGAGTTCTATACAGTGTTGTTTGGCGTTTCAAGATCACTAGGCGTATTGTCTAGTTTATGTTGGGATAGAGCACTCGGCTTGCCATTAGAAAGACCAAAATCTATTACTACGGAATTGGTAAAAAGCTGGCTTGATGGTAAAGTTGAAGTTTGGGGGGATTAATGATAAGTCAAAAGTTAAAATTTAAAAATCAAAATATCTTATAAGGTCTCGTTATTTCGAGACCTTTTTTTCTGTTTTTTGCGAGGTCAATATTCCCTTAAAAACCGTTGAAACGATTGTTTGGTAGAATTTTTTTTATAGCCCACTGTTTAAACCGTGGGTTAATGAATGAATTTATTTTGGGCGAATTGGATCTTAATGTAGGAAAACGATAACGGCATTAATTAAATCATGAAAACCGTTTAAACGGTTATTTGGTAGAATTTGTTATAGCCCACGGTTTAAACCGTGGGTTAATGCGTGATTTGTAGTTATTATATTAATGGTTTCAACCATTTTTTTTAATTTTAAACATACTCGGGGGTTTTTTATTAAAATGGCATCTTATACCGAAGCTGTTTATCGAAGACATTCATTAAACATTCAAGATAAAAATCTGTATAAAACTAAAATAGATTGTCTGATCAAATTCATTTTGTTGCCCTTTTAAAAACAGGGGATTCGGGGGCTTATAATAAATTGATAGAAGACTATCAACACATGGTATATAATACCGTTTTAGGCATTGTAAATCATATGCATGACGCAGAAGATATAACACAAAATGTATTTATTCAGGTTTTTAAAAGTATACATGATTTTAAAGGAGATTCTAAGCTTTCCACTTGGATTTATAGAATCGCGATAACAAAATCACTAGAGTGGGAACGAAAAAAAAAGTCGAAAAGGTCGATCAACTATTTTAAAAATTTAATAGGCATTTCAACAGAAAGCATTGAAATGTCTGCGTTTCATCATCCAGGTGTAGAATTGCAAAATAAAGAAATGGCGACTATGCTTTTTAAAGCAATAAAAAAACTGCCAGAAAACCAACGATTGGCTTTTGTTTTAATAAAGGTAGAAGGATTGAATTATCAGGAAGTAGGGGAGATTATGCAAAAATCAACCAAGAGTATTGAAGGATTGGTACTCAGAGCTAGGACACAACTAAAATTAATTTTGAACGATTATTTTACCGAATAATTTTTTATAAGATGGATACAAATATCGAACAACAAATAGAGTCAACGTTAAATAGTTTAGATCCTATTCAACGCGCAGAAATTTCTCCTTTTTTTAAAACTAGGATGAAAGGGATGTTAACACAAATACAACCTGAGCCTGCGTTTATTTCATTTAAATTTACATTCGCAATGGCCACAATCGCAATTATATTAACTGCCAATACTTTTTTGCTTTATCAGCGATTTAATCAAAATACAAAGACAGAAAAACCAGTTCAAAATATTGGTGAAATATCTGAAATATATCATTTAAACTCAACTCCAGTTTTAGAATATGATAACCAATAATAAAAATAATTTCATCGTTTTCATTATTTCTGCATTGTTGTTGGTAAACATTGTCTTTACCAGCATACTTTGGTTTAAAAATACTCGAAAACATGAGAATGATGGAGAAGCGCGTAGGCCATTCAAAGGTGGAAGATTAGTAGAAATGTTGGACTTAGATAGCATTCAACAAGAAAAATTCAAAGCCATTAAATTGGAGCACGAAGCAAAAATGGATGATTTAAAAGAAAAAGAACATCTTGCCAAAAAAGCTTTTTTTGATTTGCTAAAATCTGATACCGCCAACAGTGCAACCATAAATACTTTTGCTAGAAAAGCTGCTGATGTTTCTTTTGAAATTGACACCACGACTTTTTTTTATTTTAAAAAGTTGAAATCAATCTGCACGCCCAAACAAGCTGAAATATTAGCAGATTTTTTTGATCGCGCTCCAATGCAAAATCAACCCTTTCAAAAAAATCCAAACAGACCAAAAGAAGGTAAGGACAGTGCGTTGTCAAATAAACAATCCATTAATTCGACTTCTGATAATCATCAAAATCACGATGATAATTTTAAACGTGATGATCGTCCGCCTCCACCGCCTAGATTTGAAGAGGATGGGAATCAAATGGATCCGGGTTTTGATCCTCCTCCACCACCTCGTGATGGAAAGCGTCCTCCTGGACCGCCACCGCATCCAAGAGGGGATAGAAAAAGGTCACCGCCTCATGAACGCCCATTTGATGAGCCATAGAAAATTAAAAAAAATAGAATTGGTTTAGAAAATTAAAATAAAAAAAATAAAAATTTAATTGCAATAATTATGAAGAAATTTACTTTAGGTTTACTTGTCTTGTTAATGTTTTTGGGATTTCATTCTAAAGCACAATACAACAATCTTTGGATTCCAGATACATTGAATGGAACAACATTTAACCTGAATATAAAAGATACGTTTTCTCAAATTAGACCAGGACAACAAACGATTACGGCAGGCATCAACAATAAATTTTGGGGGCCAACTTTATTTATCAACAAAGGTGAAACGGTTCACATGAACGTAAAAAATTCATTGAACGATTCTACAACTTTGCATTGGCATGGGATGCATTTACCTGCAGTTATGGATGGCGGCCCGCATCAGATTATTCCACCCGGAACTACTTGGCAGCCATTTTGGGAAGTAAAAAACAATGCAGCAACCTATTGGTATCATCCACATTTACATGAAACATCGCAAGAGCAAATTACGAAAGGAATTGGAGGTTTGATCATTGTTAGAGATGCCATCGAATCAGCATTGCCGCTCCCTCGTAAATATGGAATAGACGATATTCCATTGGTGTTAACGGATAGAGATTTTACCACTGCCAATCAATTCAGCGTAGTACCTTACGGGGATAGCTCAATGGTAAATGGGGTATTGAGTCCGCAACATACCATACCTGCACAAGTCGTAAGATTAAGAATTTTAAATGCAGCTATTGAACGCTCTTATAATTTAGGATTTAGTGATAACAGAACATTTTATGTGATCACATCTGATGGTGGTTTGTTAGCGGCACCTGTTCCATTAACAAGATATTTATTACATGCTGGCGAAAGAATTGAAATATTGGTGAATTGCGTTGGTCAATCTGGAACAAATTTTAAATTAAAAGCGTATAATTCAACATTGGCACAAAATGTACCTGGCGGAGATTTATTCCCTAACGGTCCATTTGCAAATGCGTTGGCAAGAATAGATTTTAATGTATTGCAAATAAATGTTGGCGCACAAACCAGCAATCCAATAACAACCATTCCAACAGCATTAACAACCGTTACCACTATCCCAGCGGCAAGTGCAAATCTTACGCGTTTTTTAACCATAAGCGATACCAATATTGCAGGTATTCCTGGAGCTGCGTTTTTGATAAATCACAGGTTGTTTAATATCAATTACAACAACTATAATGTTCCTCTTGATAATACAGAGATTTGGCAAATAACAAACTCTGGAAATTTTGGACATCCATTTCATATTCACGATGTGGAGTTTAATATACTTTCTGTAAATGGTGCAGCACCTGCAGCAGCGCAAGCCGGATGGAAAGATGTTGTTTTTGTTGCAGCAAACTCAACCGTAAGGTTTATCGCCAAGTTCGATGACTTTGCAGACCCCGTTCATCCATTTATGTATCATTGCCATATTGCACTTCATGAAGATGAAGGCATGATGGGACAGTTTGTGGTGGGCAGCAGTGCCGTATCTCCAACAATATCAACGTTGAGTTGTACTTCCGCAACCTATTCTGCTACAGCTACTGCAAACACAGCTTATAATGGTACAGCAACTGTTGGATATACAGGAGGTAACGGAATTGCATATACGACAGGCGCAACAGTTTTTTCTACGGGTGTAACCGGATTAACTGCTACACTTCAAGCCGGAACATTGGCAAGCGGTGCGGGTAACATTGTTTATGTTATTTCGGGAACGCCAGCTACATCTGGAACCGCGAGTTTTGCGATTAGCTTTGGCGGACAATCATGCACATTAAATTTAACGGTAAATACATCAGTGCCACAACCATCTGCAAACAGAAATGTAATGTTGATTATTGTGGATGATATGGGTACGGATTATCTTGGGTTTTACGAAAATCATCAAGACACCGTTGATGTTCC